>JALOPC010000155.1 GCA_025454095.1 Syntrophales bacterium
GGAGAGAGAAGAACTTCCGGTTTGGCGACGCAGAACAGGACACCGTCATAGTAGGCAAGGGCCCTGTTTGCATACCCGATGAGCGGTATCAGGGGTTCCCAATGCACGTATATCAGAGGAAGCGAGAGAGGAACAAAGGGTTTCATCTTGTGTAAAGCATATAAGCAAGAAAAGGCTTTGTGTAAAGTAAAATCGCTATTGCTTTACACAAAGCCTTTTGTGTCTTCCGGCCCAGGCCAGAGGCAAAAAACGGGGGCCGGCGTCGTCAGCCGGCCCCCTTCGCTTCTTACTTGAGATACGCCGGGAGCTGGGCCTCGTCCCTGCCGTGGAAGCTGCAGTGGGTCATGAAGCAGGTCTTGCAGGGGCCCTTGACGGCGGGCAGGGCGGGCTCGCCCTTGATCTTGCCGTCGATGAACTCCATGCAGTTCGTCACGCCGTCGTCGGGCCCCTCGACGATGATCGTCACGCAGCCCTCGGCGCCGCCCCAGCCGCCGGAGGCGTAGTGAACGGCCGAGACATCGAAGAGCGCCTCGAGGGCGTCGATCTCCGTGAAGGGCCTGCCGTCGCTGACGCAGGCCATGCCGACGGGGATCCCGATCGCCTTGCCGATGGCCAGCGTGCCGCCGTAGCGCGCCGCCTCTTCCACCGAGGGGATCAGCTTCTCGAGGCCCACGGGGTAGATGATCTCGAGGCCCCGGGCCTTCATGGGCATGTAGAACTGGCCCATGGTGCCGCCGTTGGCGCTGGCCATCAGCACGCCGAGGTTTCCGAAGGGGTCGATGGCGTTGGCGCCCTTCAGGAGGACATCGCCGGCGGAGAGCTTGTCGATGACCGTGCCGGGCTCGACGGGCAGCACCTCGCCCTTGTGGAACGTGTAGGGCTTGAGGCGGTCCTCCTGCTGGATCGCGCAGAGAATGCCCTTGATCGTCTGCCCCACGGCGTAGCGGTTCTTCTCGATGGGCTGGCCGAGAAGCTCCTCGAGGCAGTAGGCCGTCGTGGAACCGCGGCTCACGAGGAGGTAGCCGTTCTTCTTCGCATTCTGCACCTCGGGGAGGGCCGCAATGCCCTTGCCGATGAGGCGCTTGGATTCCGACGGGGTAAGGGTGAACAGAGCCTGCATCGCTGAAACTCCTTTCCTGCGTTTGATTCGATATGGGGAACGGACCGGGGGTTCCGAGTCCGAAGGGTTGAACGATTTTTTACCACACTTTGCCGTGCGCGAACAGGCGGAAGTTTGACGCCCCGCGAAACGGGACGCTCACCGTCTATAATTCGTTGCGCAACCCGTCCCTTTTCTGTTATTTTGACGCTCCGCAGCCGAGCCCCCGGCCTCGAAGGTGGGGGGGGCCGAAGAGCGGGTCGCCTGCAGGGTAAGCAGCTGCAGCCTCTTTCCACCCCACGGGTCAAACAATATGATATTTCAATCTGTTGACGCGGCAGGGATTTGCTCCGTCGCAGCGCCATCTTTTTTCTGCGTGTGTGCCAAAACGGCATCATGCTTGCAAGCGTTGCGGTGAAACACAAGCGCTCGCCGTCGAGCCGGGTCTTCACGTGAGATACAGAGCCCTAAACCGAATCAAAGAACCGACGAAATCGGGAACCCCATGCCGAAGAGAGCTGGACTAGCAGCCCTTGTCATAACCTTCGTTCTTGCAATCTTACCGTTTCCTGTCTTCGCCACCTCCCCGGAATCAGCCCTCCCGGCGGACCCCGCGGTCCAGGCAAGAGAGGACTACCGGGAGGCCCTGCAGAAGATTCAGGCCGGCCGCAACGACGAGGCGCTCCCTCTTCTGGAGAGAGCCCTGAAGGTCCTGCCCGACGACAGACACCTCCTTGCCGACTACATTTTGTGCCTGAGCTGGACGGGCCAGCAGCAAAAGGCGGTGGACCTCTTCAAGCTCCACGAAAAAGAGCTTCGGGCCATCCCCTATGTGCCCCGCCACGTGGCGAGGGCCTACTACGACCTGTGGGAGTATCCTCAGGCATTGGAGTTCTATCGCCTCGGCTGGTCCTACGATCCAAAGGACGAGGAGGCCTTCAAGGGGGTTGTGTTCAGTTGCCTGAGGCTGGGCGATACCGACGGGGCGCACAGGGCCATCGAGAAGGCGGAGCAGGAAAAGGTTCTCCCCGATGCGACGATCCTCTCGATGCGCAAAATCGCCGCCGACCTCTACGGGGTGAGACGCCACGACGAGCCCGGCCTGGAGTCGACCGATCCTGAAGCGGGACGAACCGTCTCCGCACTCCACAAGATCCGCTGGGAGCAATACGACGCGGCTATCGCCGAGTTGCAAGCCATCCTGGAGAAGGACCCCGGGAATGAGGCAGCCCGCGGCGATCTCGTCGTCGCGCTCGCCCGGGCCGAACGGATGACGGAGGCGCTCGAGCAGTACGCAATACTGAAGCAAACGGGCAAACCCATCCCGTGGTGGGTCAGCGAGGCGGCCGGCGATGCCTATCTTTACGCCCGGAAGCCGGAGGAGGCCGAAGTCTGCTATCGGACGGCCCTGGAGGGCAATCCCGAAAATCCCTTCAAGGCGCAGATCGGTCTCGCGTACGTCTACACGGATCTTCGCCTGTGGGACAGGGCGGATGAAACCTGGCGGAAAATCGACACCACTCTCGAGGAACGGCGCAGGCGATTCGACGAGACCTCCTCCGTCAAGGAGCGCAAGCAATACCTGGCCGACCGGAACAGCGCGATCGTCGCGAAGGGCTGGTACCTCCTCTCGCAGGACAAGCTCAAAGAGGCGGAGGCCTACTTCGATAACTACCTGAGCGACGCGGCCGCCAACACGAACCTGAGATCGGGGCTGGCACACGCCTATCTGTGGCGCCAGTGGCCCAGGAGGGCCCAGGAGCAGTTCGAAGTGGCCCGGGAGCTGGATCCGAAAGACCGCAAGGGGCTCACCGGTCTCGGGTGGACGCTTCGCGAACTCAATTACAAGCGTGAGGCGATCGCGCTGGCCGACGATATGCGGCGGCGCTACCCGAGGGACCTCGCCGTCAAAGACCTGTGGGAGACGCTGCAGGTCGACGGGATGTGGCATCTGCAGCCCGAGTTCCGTTTCGTCAAGGAATTCTCGGGTGCGACGGAGTACGGGCTTTCGCTCCTGTTGGAGAAGCCGATCACGCCGCTTTTTGCCCTGTACGCGCGGGTCCAGCGCATCGAGGCCTGGGACGATTCGGACGGGGGCACGGACCGCAACGACTGGAACCGGGCGGGGTTCGGCTTCCGGTGGATCGTGCTTCCCGAGCTGGTCTGGTGGCTGGGGTTCGGCTTCGACGTCGTGGAAGGCGACGACTTCGGGGTGGACACGAGGCTGCAGTGGCGGCCGACGGATCCCCTGATCGTCACGGCGGAGTACAGCTCCTTTGCCCTCAACGTCCCGATCCGGCCCGCGTCCCGGGGGGTCACCGCGGACAGCGCCTCCCTTGACGTCCGGTATGTCGAGAGCGACCTGAGGGAGTACGGGATCGGGGGCGGCGCCCAGTGGTTCTCCGACGACAACGTCTACGCCTACGGCACGGCCCGCTACAACCAGAACCTCTACAATCATCCCGATGTCAAGATCCGGGGCGGCATCGAGGCCTACTACGGGACCTACTCCAAGCAGGACGTCGACTACTACAGCCCGAAATACGAGTGGTCCCTCCTGCTGACCCCGTCGATCCAGTGGGTCAACTTCATCCGCTACGAGAGAAAATCCCTATCCGCGGTCTATCTGCGCGCGGGCGTCGGCGGCGAGGACGGCTACAGCACGTATCCCGTCGGCGGGATCACCTTCGAGCAGACCTATGTTCACTCCAAGACCCTCGATATAACCGCGGGCATTTCCTACGACCTGAGAAATTACGATGGAGATTACACGCATGTCCTTGGACTGTATCTCGTGCTCAACTGGTATTTTTAATCGGGTCCGGGGTCCAGGGTTCAGGGCTCGGGAAATCCTGCTGGTTGCCCTGGCGATCCTGTTCCTTGCGGCGCCGTGCGTGCAGGCGGCCGATACGTTCCTGACCCTCGTCTATCATGACATCCCGGAAAAACCGGTCGTGAACGACGACATCTCCAGAAAGGACTTCCTCGAGCAGCTCGAGTACCTGAAGGCCCGCGGGTTCACCTTTGTCAGCCCGGAACAGATCCTGGCGGCCCGGGACGGCAAGGCGCCGCTTCCGGACAAGGCGGTCCTGCTGACCTTTGACGATGCGTACGTGAGCTTCTACACCGTCGTCCTGCCTGCGCTGAAGCGCTACGGGGCGCATGCGGTCCTCTCCGTCGTGCCTTCCTGGATCGAGTACCCCGGCACCATGGAGTACAAGGACAAGCGGTTCATGAACTGGCGGGAAATCCGGGAGGCGGCCGACTCGGGGCTCGTCACGATCGCATCCCACAGTTGGGGGCTGCACAGGATGGTGCCGTCGAACCCCGTCGGCAACGTGGAGCCCTCGCCCAGCACCTTCGCCTACCTGCCCGCGCTGAAGCGATACGAAACGGACGAGGAGTTCCGGGAGCGGGTCCGCGCAGACCTGGCCCGCAGCATCGACGTCCTGAAGGCACGGCTGGGCAAGCGGCCCTGGATTCTCACGTGGCCCTACGGGGCGTTCAACCGGATCGGGATCGAAGAGGCCCGGAAACTCGGGTTCGAGATGACCCTCACCCTCGAGGACGGGTATTCGAGCCTCTCGAGACTGGATCGGCTCAACCGCTATTACCTGCAGACGGAGGTCGACTGGCCCGCCCTGTTCAAGGAGAATCTCGAGGAGGGCTTCCGGCCGCAGACGCGG
>JALOPC010000156.1 GCA_025454095.1 Syntrophales bacterium
CCGCGCTGCAACCCCTCATGGCGGAAGTGAGAGCCCTGCTGGCCCGTTTCGACGCATGGAAGGTCGAACATGTCCCCCGCAGCGAAAACGCCCGGGCCGACCGGCTTGCCAACGAAGCCATCGACGAAGCACTCGGGAAAAAGGGAAGTTAGGAAGATCGGAAGTTAAGAAGCGCGGAAAAAGAAAAGATCTTTCAGATACACCGTCATCGAATGCACCCGGTGCCTTCCGTCGTCAAATCCAAATAATCATTGCAAAATTCGGCGCCTCATCGGAGAATAGCCCGTGTCGGAGCAGGCGGGATGATCGCGGGCCCCTTACCGGGCCGGAGGAAAGTCCGAGCTCCACAGGGCAGGATGGTCGCTAACGGCGACCGGGGGTGAAGGTAAGAGCTCACCAGTTCCCCGGGTGACCGGGGAAGCTCGGCAAACCCCATCCGGAGCAAGACCACATAGGGGAGCGTTCGAGGGCTGCCCGCCCGAGCTCCCGGGTAGGTTGCTAGAGACGGCGGGCAACCGCCGTCCCAGAGTAATGATCATCGCCCCCCGGAGGGTGACCGAGGGGGGGAACAAAACTCGGCTTACAGCCTGCTCCGACACCACAAATAAAGGAAGTTGAGAAGTTGAGAAGGTAGGAAGCTGGGAAACAAGACAGGAACAAGATCAATCGTCACGCCTTCCGAAGCCGTCCTGTGCCGCATTATCCTCAGGCACATCGTCGTCATCCTGTTCGGTTTCACATGCCTGCTCTGTTCCATCCCCGCGTCGGCGTCAGATGAGGCGGCGCGGAAGATGCGCGAGGCGGAGGCGCATTTCAACCGGGGGGAATACCTCGAGGCGCTGGGCGATTACCAGGAGATTCTCGAGCAATCGCTGACGGGCGAGCATCAACCCAAGGCCCTCATGATGTCCGCGACGATCCACGGCACGTTCCTCCGGGACCCCGAAACGGCGCTGAAGATCTACGGCCAGGTTCGCGAGAGATACCGCGGCACGGTCTACGAAGCCGACGCCGTCTTCGAGTCCGCCAGGGTCGAATACGAGCGGGCACGCTACCGGGAGGCCTCCCGGCTGTTCGGGCTTTACCTTTCGAAATTCCCTTCCGGAAGCCGGCGCGACGTGGCCGCCTTCATGCGCGATGCCAGCGACCACCCGCCCGGCGAAGTCGAACGAAAAGCCCGAGAACAGGCATCCCGCCAAGACCGGGGCGATGGAATCCGGGTTCTCGTTCTGGACAATGCCGGGGAGATCCGCGTTGTCTCCTCTTCGCGCATCGAGGTCCGAAACCCGTCGGGCAACGGGCTTCTGTCCACGATCGCCCCGCGGCAGGAGACCCGGATCCGCTTCGACGGCGGGCTCCTGTCCATTGGCGGGCAGCCCTACCCTCTCACGGAATGCCTCCTTGCGGCAGAGCAGGCCGGCATGCTGCGGGTCAACGGGACCCTCTACCGGGGAACCTGGAAAATCGCGGCGTCCCGAGAAGGGCGGCTTGTCGCCTACAACCTCGTGAATCTGGAAGAGTACCTCTATGGCGTCGTGCCGAAGGAAATGCCCCCGGGATGGCCCGACGAGGCCCTGAAGGCGCAGGCCGTGGTGTCGCGGACCTTTGCGCGCTACCAGAAGGAAGCCAACGCCGCCCGCGAATACGACATCAGCGCCACCACCGCCTCCCAGGTCTACGGCGGGGTCGCCGCCGAGACGGATCGGACCCGCCGGGCCGTCGATGCCACGCGCGGCCGGATCCTCCTGCACGGCGGCAGGCCAGCCCTGACGTACTTTCACGCCAACAGCGGGGGGGTAACGGAGGATGCGCGGCACGTCTGGCGGGTCGCCATCCCCTACCTGCAGTCGATGCCCGATGAGCCCAGCGCCCGGGCGCCCGGAGCGGCGTGGGCAGCGTTTCTCACGTTCCCGCAGATCCGCGATGCCCTGCATCGCAACGGGATCAAGGTGGGAGAAATCCGCGGGATCGCACCCGCCTCTTTCAGCCCCTCGGGACGCGTTACGAAGGTGCGCGTCGAGCACAGCTCCGGCACGGCGGTGCTCAGCGGAAACCAGTTCCGCACGATGACCGACCCGGCCGCCGTCAGGAGCACGCTCTTCAAAGCGGGGCCGGCGGCGGGGGGCATCCGGTTCGAGGGCCGGGGTTCCGGCCATGGGGTGGGATTGAGCCAGTGGGGGGCCCGCATGATGGCAGAAGGAGGATCCCCCTACCGGGAGATCCTCCTCCATTATTACAAAGGCCTTGAATTGAACTGAGACGTTTCGCAGTACAGGGTCGTTCTTCCCTATACCCTGTTTCACTTCCCCAGGTTCTTCTCCGTCTCGATGATGTCGAGAGTCGTCTTGATCACCGTGTCGGCATTGAGCGACATGCTGTCGATCCCGCATTCCACGAGGAACCGCGCGAACTCGGGGTAGTCGCTGGGCGCCTGGCCGCAGATGCCGATCTTCTTGCCCAGCTTCCTCGCCTTCGTGATAACGTCCCGCACCAGCGTCTGCACGGCCTGGTTGCGCTCGTCGAAGATGTGGGCCACCTGGGCCGAGTCGCGGTCGAGGCCGAGGGTGAGCTGGGTGAGGTCATTGGAGCCGATGGAGAACCCGTCGAAAATCTTCGCAAACTCCTCCACGAGGATCACGTTGCTGGGGATTTCGACCATCATGTAGATCTCCAGGCCGTTTTCCCCCTGGAGAATGCCGTTGTTGCGCATGACCTCGATCACCCGCTTGCCTTCCTCCACGGTCCGGCAGAAGGGGATCATGGGCTTGACGTTCGTGAGACCCATCTCGTTGCGGACCTTCTTGAGCGCCTGGCACTCCAGCGCGAAGCCGTCGCGGTACTTGTCGTCGTAGTACCGGGAGGCGCCGCGCCAGCCGATCATGGGGTTCTCCTCGACGGGCTCGAAGTACTTGCCGCCGATGAGGTTTGCGTACTCGTTGCTCTTGAAGTCGCTCATGCGGGTGATGACGTCGTTGGGGTAGAACGCCGCGGCGATCTTCGCCATCCCCTGGGCGAGCTTGTCGACGAAGAAATCCGTGCGGTTCTCGTATCCCTTCGTGACCGTCTCGATTTCCTTCCGGACCTTGCGGTCCGTCACCTTCTCGAATTGCACGAGCGCCATCGGGTGGATCCGGACGTACTGGTTGATGATGAATTCGAGCCGGGCAAGCCCCACGCCGTCGTTCGGGATGTTGGCGATGTCGAAGGCGTTCTCGGGGTTGCCGACGTTCATCATGATCTTCGTCTTGGGCCTCTGGAGATTCTGGAGGTTGACACGCTGCACCTCGAACTTCAACAGGCCGTCGTAGACGTTTCCCGTCTCGCCTTCGGCGCAGGAAACGGTGGCCTCCTTCGATTTCTTCAGCGCCTCGGTGCCCCGGCCGGTCCCGACGATGCAGGGGACGCCCAGCTCCCGGCTCACGATGGCCGCGTGGCAGGTACGGCCGCCCTTGTTGGTCACGATGGCGGCGGCGATCTTCATGATGGGTTCCCAGTCGGGGTCCGTCATGTCCGTCACCAGCACCTCGCCCTTCTTGAAGTTCTTGATGTCGGCCACGGAGTGGATCACGTTCACGGCGCCGGAGCCGATCTTGGACCCCACGGCCGTTCCCGTCACCAGCGGTTTCTTCTGCTCGAGCAGCACGTAGCTCTCGAGGACGTTGGCGTCCTTCTGGGACTGGACCGTCTCGGGCCGGGCCTGGAGGATGAAGAGCTCCCCGGTGACGCCGTCGCGGCCCCACTCGATGTCCATGGGCTTGAAGTAGCCCGCCTCGGCGGAGTAGTGGTCCTCGATGATGCAGGCCCACTGGGCCAGCGTGATGATTTCGTCGTCGCTGATGCTGAAAACGTCGCGCTGCGCCTTCGGGACGGGCTTGATCTCCGTCGACTCGAGGCCTTTCTTCCTCGAGTAGATCATCTTGATCTCCTTCGTCCCGAGCTTTTTCTGGACGATGGGCCGGAACCCCTTCTTGAGCGTCGGCTTGAAGACGTAGAATTCGTCGGGGTTCACCGTCCCCTGGACGACCGTTTCGCCCAGTCCGTAGGAAGACGTGATCAGGACGGCGTCCTTGAAGCCGCTCTCGGTGTCGATGGAGAAGATGACGCCCGAGGCGCCGATGTCGGAGCGGACCATCTTCTGCACACCGATGGACAGGAAGACCGTCTCGTAGTTGAAACCCTTGTCGAAGCGGTAGGAGATGGCCCGGTCCGTGAAGAGGGAGGCAAAGCAGCGTTTGCAGGCGTCGATGAGGGCTTCCTCGCCGCGGATGTTCAGGAAGGTCTCCTGCTGGCCCGCGAAGCTCGCGTCGGGCAGGTCCTCGGCCGTGGCGGAACTGCGGACGGCGACGTCCGTATTCGGTCCGTATTCGTCACAGAGCCTCTTGTAGGCCTTGACGATCTCATCGCGCAGATCCTCGGGCATCGGGGCATTGTAAATCAGGCTGCGGACCTTTTTCCCCCGCGTGCTGAGGTTGTGGATGTCGTGAGTGTCGAGGTCCTTCAGGACCTCCTTGATCTTGTCCCAGATCCCGGCCGACTCGATGAGGTGACGGTAGGCTTTGGCCGTGATGGCGTACCCGTCGGGGATGTTGACCCCCTTCTTCTGCAGGTTCTGCCGCATCTCGCCCAGCGAGGCGTTCTTTCCCCCCACCTCCGGTATGTCTTTCAGTTGAAGTTCGTCGAACCAGATAACCAGTCTTTCTTTATTCATGTCCATCCTCCCCGAAGATGTTGATGACCCTGTATCCCCCTGTTTCGCGGCCGCAAACTCCCTATCAGGTTTGTCCCGGCGAGTCAACGGGAAAGCTCCCGCGCTCAGCCCATGGCGTCGGTCAGTCTCCTGCCGCCAAAGACGTGCATGTGAAGGTGAAAGATGATCTGGCCGCCGTCGGGATTGACGTTGACGGTGACCCGGTATCCCTTCTCGGCGATCCCCCGTTCCCGGGCGATCCTCTGCGCGGCCCGAAACATGTCCCTCAGGAGATCATCCCG
>JALOPC010000157.1 GCA_025454095.1 Syntrophales bacterium
CCCCGCAGGCGCTCACCCGGACGAGGGTCTCGCCCTTCCCCGGGCGCGGCTCGGGGAGATCGACGAGGCGAAGGGGCTCCCTGTCATCGGCGAGACTCACGATTCTCTCCAGGATCATCGCTTTCACGGTCGCTTCCCTCCACCCGGATTGGGTCTCCATCGCCCCCGTCCGGCCAGGGATTATAGCCTCACGGGGGACTCTTTTCACGCAAAAGATGCCGATCCGTCCGGCACGCATCTTGCTAATACTACCGTGTAGCTTCTGATCTTGAACAGAATACGGCAGGCCTAAGGAGAAACGTGATGCAGAGGGGTGTTCTCACAAGGGACGACGTAGAGAGATTCGAAGGCGAACTGGGAAAGCTCATCGTGGTGAAGAAGGCCCTCGAGCTTGCCCTCATCAACCCCGCGATCCGGGACGAGCAGAAAAGGGCCTACGGCAGCGCTCTCCTGCAGTGCGAACGGACGCTGCGGGAGTTCCGGCGCGCGCTGATCGCCATGAAGGTCGGCCTCTCCCGCTGGGCCTCCGGCCCGGGGGTCCGACAGGCAGCCTGAGCCCGCGAGCCCGACCCGCTTTCCATCGAGACAGACAAAGGCAGAGCCTCGCGCCCTGCCTTATTCGTTTCCCGAACCCGTTCCCCGCTTCCCCGAGCGGGGTTGCATTCTCCCCGAATTGTGGTATCCTGCTCCCTCATTTTCAGGAGGTGTCCAATCATGCCGAGCATCGGAGTGCCCGAACTGCTTATCATCGTCGTCATCGCGCTGGTCTTCTTCGGACCCGGCAAGCTCCCCGAGCTCGGGAGCGCCATGGGCAAGGCCATCCGCGGGTTCAAGAAATCCGTGAACGACCCCGCCGAAAAGGAAGGGAAGGAACCCGAAAAGGCGGGGAAACCATGACGATCCTTCGCCTGACCCGGTCCTTCTTCACCCGGATCGTACAGATCTTCTGCCAGGAAACCGCCTGCGGGCACTCGAAGCCGACCGGCCCGGACGACATCGCCGGCGGCCAGGCCGTCATCGAGGGCGTCATGATGCGCCACGGCAACCGGATCGCCACGGCCGTCCGAACCCCCGCGCAGGACATCGTCATCAAGGAGCAGGACTACGTCCCCCTCACGAAACGCTACCCCCTTCTGGGGCTGCGCATCGTCCGGGGCTCCGTGACGCTCGTGGAGATGATGGTCCTCGGCATCAAGACCCTGCTGTACTCCGCCGAGATCGCCCTGCCCGAAGGCGAGAAGAAACCCCAGGGCTGGGAGATCGCGCTGTCGCTGTGCATGAGCTTCGGCCTCGCGCTCACGCTCTTCGTCCTGATCCCGGCCTACTGCTTCGCCTCGCTGAGGGGTTTCATCGAGAACACGATCCTTCTCAACATCGTCGAGGGAGTCATCCGGCTCTCGATCTTCCTCGCCTTCCTGCTGACCACCCTGCTCATGAAGGACATGCGGCGGGTCTTCATGTACCACGGGGCCGAACACAAGACCGTCTTTGCCTGGGAGCACGGCCAGGAACTCACCGTGGAGAACATCAAGCGGTTCTCGACGCGCCACCCCCGCTGCGGGACGAGCTTCATCCTCGTGGTGTTCGTGATCTCGATCCTCGTCTTCTCGCTTCTCGGCAGGCCCGACTTCCTGACACGGGTCGCCTACAAGCTTTCCCTCTTCCCCGTCATTGCGGGGATCTCCTACGAGATCATCCGGTTCAGCGGGAAGCACAAGGAGAAAGGCTGGGTCAACGCGATCAGCTGGCCGGGGCTCCTGCTGCAGAAGATCACCACGCGCGAGCCCACGGACGACCAGATCGAGGTGGCCGTGGCGGCCATGAAGAAGGTCATATAGAAAAGCGAAAGAAGTGCCGGAGTGAAGAAGCATTCCCCTTCCTTCACTGGGTCACTTTGCCACTTCTGTCACTTCTTCACTGTCTTTGTGCCCCGGCAGCCCACCCCCACGACCAGCATGCGCCCCGAGCGCGTCGCCGCGGCCGTGACGGTGTAGCCGCAGGCATAAAAGGCCCGCACGAGAGGATGCGCCCCCGAACCGAACCCCCTGGCGCTCCCGCTCCGCCGGCTCCCGCAAACGGGGCACTGTTCCGCCGGCCTGTCCCCGGGTTGTTTTGCCGTCATCATGATGCCGACCTCCCCCGAAGCGCCTCGACGCACTTCGCCCTCTACAGGGGAAATCGGCATTCCCGTGCCTTATCTTCAACTCCGCCCCCCTCCGGGTCGAGGGCCCGCCGGCCCGCCGAGGGACGCCAGCCATCCCAGCGAATCCGCAACCAGGCGGATGCGGTCCGCCGCCGGCAGGCCTGCGAGACCCCTGCGAACGTCGAAGGTCACATCGCGGCCGGCAAGGTAGGATCCGTAACGGAACTGCCGCAGCGTCCTCTGTCTCTGAGCTTCCACGTCCTCCCGGTAGAGAACCCCCGGCACCCGGCCCTCCCGGAGGGCCCTCACGGCGGCCTCGCCCGCGATCCGCCCCGAGGCAAGGGCCGAGGAGATTCCCTCGCCGAAAGGATTCAGCAGCCCGCTTGCTTCGCCCGCCACGAGGATACGGCCCGAGCCGAAGCAGAAGAGACCCCTGGTCGCCGCGTAGGCCACACGGCACCCGAGACGGGAGGCGCGCCTGCCCCCTTCGCCCAGCCCGAAGCCCCTCTTCAGGAGCTCGCTGAACCGCTTCATGGCAGCCTCCGCGGAGTCCCCTGCAGCGGCGACGACCTCGAGAACGGTATTTCCGTCCTTCACGTATGCCGACGGGTAGGGGGAAATCGACGGGAAGGCGAAGAAGTGGAAGCGGCCGGGCTCCAGTGCGCAGGGGACGTCCCACGCCTCCTGGAGGGCCGCGTACCAGGCGAGCCTGCCGTGCCTCTCCGGAACGATCGCGCGAACGATGCTCGAGGTCCCCCCGTCGGCGGCGATGAGCACCCGGCTCTGCACGACCAGGGCCTCCCCCTGCCCCCGCGTACACCGCACCTTCACCGCGTCTGCGCTCTCCTCGAAGGATCTTGCCGTTGTCCCCTCGGAGATCTCGACGCCCGCGGCGCGGCAGAGCCATTGATCGAAGGGCCCCCGTCTGACGAATGCGCCCCCGAGAGGGACATCCAGCGTCCGGCCCGAGGGGAAATGCATTCTCAGGGATTGAAGGGCGGCAGGTTCGGCGAGGACATCCGGGGGAATCGCGCCGAAGTGGCGGGAAACAAGATCGATCGAGGCGCGCACGAGGATGCCCGAGCAGGCCTTCGGCCTCGGGAGCGCGCGCTTTTCCACGATGAGAGCCCGGAGCCCTCCCTCGGCGCATGCCTTCGCCGCCGCAGCGCCTGCAGGCCCCCCGCCGACGATGATGGCATCAAACAGCAACGCCATGGCCGATGACTCCGTTCGATCTCAACCCTGCGGGACTTCCACCGCACCCATCCTCTCGGGGTGCTTGCCGGTGACGGTGGAGTAGAATTGAAGGATCTCCCTCATGTCGGCCTCGAAGTTTCCGGTGGGGTGGACGACGGGGCCGATTCCCCCCTCCTTGCGTGCGTAATCAAGGAAGGCCAGGACCATGGGGACACCCGCCCCGCGGGCGATGTGGTAGAATCCCGTCTTCCATCGGGTCACTTTTTTCCGCGTCCCCTCGGGCGACAGCAGCAGCACGAGTTCCGCCCTCTTTTTGAGCTCTTCGATCATCTGGGAGACCACGTCGGTCGATTTCGTCCGGTCGATGGGGATCGCCCCCAGCCATTTCAGGATCCCGCGGAAAGGCCATCGGTACGCCGTGTTCTTGACGAGCCAGTGCGCCTTGAACCGATAGGCAAACACCATGGCCAGCGCGATGGGCGCATCCCAGTTGGATGTGTGGGGAGCGGCGATCATGACGCACCGGGGAACATCGGGCAGCTGCCCGACCCGTCGCCAGCCGATCGCTTTCAGGTACACTTTCGACAGCCCGCTCAGCAGGCTCCCGAAAAAGGGGCTTTCGAACACGGTTGCGGCCATGAAACCTCCCTGCTTGTTGCTCGAGAAGAAAAAACCAGGATAGCCACTATTAACGAAACGGGTTATTTGTCAAGCGCGATTCCTCCGGATATTTTCAGACGTCCGATTTGACTTGAAAGCGGCGTGTTTTTGTGCGAGGGTGTGCCCCGTCAATGGGGTCCGTCCGACCCGTCAGGGCCGACTCGGGCATCGAGGGTACGCCGATGAAAGAGACACACCTGGCCCGCATGGTCTTCGACCAGGCCGCCCGTTACGGGGCCAAGACCGCCCTTCGAAGCAAATCAGGCGATCGCTGGCACGACATTTCCTACCACCGGCTCGGGGAGCTGATCCGCGACGCCGCCAAGGCCCTGCTGGAACTGGGCGTCGGCGAGGGCGAGATGGTGGGCATCTACTCGGGCAACCGGCCCGAGTGGACCATCGCCGATTTCGCGATCCAGAGCGTCCGGGGCGTCTCCGTGCCCATCTACGCCACGAGCACGGCGGGACAGGCCGGCTACATCGTCCGCGACGCCGCGATCCGGATCCTCTTCGCGGGCAACCAGACCCAGTACGACCGCATCGCGAGCATCCCCGAAGACGCCTCCCCGCCGGCCGCGATCGTCGTCTTCGACGACGGCGTGGACCTGCGCGAAAACCCGAGAGGAATGCGCTGGCGGGACCTGCTGGAGAAGGGACGGGCCTCTACGCGGCAGGCCGAGCTCGACGGGAGGCTCCAAAGCGCCTCTGCCGACGACCTGGCCACGCTCATCTACACCTCGGGCACCACGGGGGAGCCCAA
>JALOPC010000158.1 GCA_025454095.1 Syntrophales bacterium
AACAGCGAGGCGAGAGAGTGGTGGGAAACCCCGCACACCATCTCGGCGCAACCCGTGTCCGCCAGCCTCCGGAAGCTCTCCAGGAGCGGCTTCTGCCCCTTTTCCATTTGTTCAAGAAGCATGCCAGAGACCGAGAGGGAAACCCGGAAGCGGCCCCGGTGCCGCCGGATGAGCCGCAGCAGCAACGAGGCAGCCGGCAGGGCGAAGCCTTCCG
Source organism: Syntrophales bacterium (assembly GCA_025454095.1). Lineage (GTDB taxonomy): Bacteria > Desulfobacterota > Syntrophia > Syntrophales > UBA2192 > UBA2192. The sequence continues at coordinate 215 of JALOPC010000158.1, forward strand.
CGAAACGCTCGAGGGCCTCGCGGCTCTCCTCCCCGTCGAAGTAATCCCGCGACTGCCCGATATCGAAGTAGCCGTAGTTCCTCAATCGCGGCGGAAGGTGGAAATCGAAATGGAGCACGACGGTCGGCAATACTTGTCCCTCAGTCAATCGAGTTAAATTCGTCCTGGGCCTTTTCGAAGGCATCAAGCAGGGTATCGGGTCTAGGGTATCGGGAAGGAAGAAGATTTCTTCTATGCAAAATAATCTGCAGCCCCTCCCCTATACCCTATACCCTATACCCGAGACCCTATACCCCTTCTTCTGCTCCGGTCACTTCCCTGTAGACGTCCTCGATCTGCCTGGCCGCTCGCTCCCACGTGACGGCCTTGAGTTCCTCTCGGCTGCGCTCGACCATTTCCCGCGCAAGCGCCTCGTAGGTCAGGACGGCGCAGATCTTGCCCGCGAGTTCGCGCACGTCCCAGAAGTCCACCTGCAGGGCGTGGTGGAGGATCTCGGCGACGCCGGACTGCTTCGAGACGATCACCGGCACGTCGGCGAGCATCGCCTCGAGCGGTGCGATCCCGAAGGGCTCGGAGACGCTGGGCATGACGTAGAGGTCGCTTGACGCGTACATCCGCTCCACCTCCTCGCCGCGCAGAAACCCCGTGAAGAGGAACCGCCCGCCCAGGCCGAGTTCGGCCACGCGCTCGATCATCTGCGGCATGAGATCGCCGCTTCCCGCCATCACGAACGTCACGTCGGGCAGGACCCGCAGGACCTCGGCGGCCGCCTCGACGAAAACCCCGGGCCCTTTCTGATGCGTGATCCTTCCCAGAAACAGGACGATCTTCTCGCCGGGCCGCTTCGACACGCCGTATCGTACGGCCGCCTCGCTGCGCGTCACGGCGTTGTGAACGACGCTGACCTTCCCCGGGTCGATCCCGTAGCGCTCCACGATCTGCCGCCGGGTGAAGCGGCTCACGGCGATGACGCGGTCGGCCTCGAGGAGGCCCTGCCGCTCGATCCCCACGATACGCGCATCGCCGTCCCCCCCGCTGCGGTCGGATTCCAGGGCATGGACGTGAAAGACGAAGGGACGGCCGCTGACGCGGCGGGCGCGGAGGGCCGCCGGCACGGAAAGCCACTCGTGGGCGTGGATGACGTCGAACGGGGCCTGGCGGGCGATGAGGGCCGCCGCGGCGGCATAGCGTTCCAGCTCGGCGAACAGGTCGGGGCCGTAAGGCCCCGGGCTTGCCAGCAGGCTCTGCCGGAGACGCCCGTATTCCGATTGCGCCATGTAGGGCGTCAGGGGCGATTCGACGGGCCTCACGGAGATGCCCGCCGGGGGCCCGTCCTCCGTCTCGGCGGCGAAATCGGCGGCGGCCACCAGCGACACGTGGGACGTCCGGTCCGCATCCGGCAGCGAGGGCACCACGAAGGTGATCCGGTGGCCCCGCTCCGCAAGGGCCTTCGTCATGCCGAAGCACGCCGTCCCGAGACCGCCGCTGATCGCCGGCGGAAATTCCCACCCGAACATCAGGATCCGCATTGCCCGCGCCCCAAGACCCCGTATTTCCATCCCTTCAATATCCCTATAGGAAAACCCAAGACCCCGTATTTCCATCCCTTCAATATCCCTATAGGAAAAACGATGTGGCGTCAACGGCCCGATTCCGAACGGAACGGGGAAGATGCGAGAGACAAGGGCGCGTGCACGAAGGAAAAGTTATCCCAGCGCCGAGCATTCCACAAAGCGATCCGGGTATCTTGCCTGGACCCTGAGCCCTGAGCCCTGAACCCTGGACCCTGATTTGTTGTCACGATATTTGCATGATGACAGGACGGTTTCCTGCGCCCGCAGACCCGAAGCGGACCCAGGCCCCGACGCAACGACAACCAGGAGTGCAGAGGACAACGCCGGCGATGGGCATTCTCAACATCAACGATCTCAAGGAAGGCATGACGCTTGCGGCCGATGTGAAGAACAAGCACGGCATCCCGGATGCCGACGTGGAAGGCGCCGACCGGGACCAGCTCCACCAGGAGGAGATGAAGACCGTCTCGCCCGAGGTGATTGCCGTCATCGAGAAGGAGCTGAACGAGATCTTTCCGCCTGTCGACGGCAACGAGCTCATGTCGGAGATCTACCGTATCGTCAAAAAGCTGAAAATCAGGCAGGTCGTGGAGTCGTAAAGGCATCCGCCTGCCGGAACAGAACCCGAAGAGACTCGAGAAACCATGAACGCCAAGGAAATCGAACGGATCGTCAGCTCGCTGGACAAGATCCCCACGCTCCCGGCCATCTACTCCAAGCTGGGAAAGCTCCTGCAGTCACCCGATGCGACGATCGCGGCCGTCAGCAACATCATCTCTGAAGATCAGGTCATCGCCGCCAAGGTTCTGAAATTCGTCAACTCGGCCTTCTACGGCTTTCCCCAGCGGGTGGGAAGCCTCCAGCGGGCCATCGTGATCCTCGGGTTCAACACGATCAAGAACCTCGTCTTCGCGACCTCCGTTTTCGACATGTTCCGGGGCATGGACACGGGGGGCGCCTTCGACAAGAAGAATTTCTGGAAGCACTGCATCGGCAGCGCCGTGGCCTCGCGGGTGCTCGCCGAGGCCGCGGATCTGCGCAACCCCGACGAGGTCTTCACGGGAGGACTTCTGCACGACATCGGAAAGCTCGTCGTCGCCGTCCACTACCCCGACAAGTACAGCGCCGTCGTCAACGAGGTGCAGCACACGGGCACTCCCATGGTCGAATCGGAGCGGAAGATCTTCGGGTACGATCACTGCCAGGTGGGCAGCGCGCTTGCGGCCCAGTGGCGCTTCCCCGCCGACACGGCCCAGATGATCGGTGCCCACCACCTGGCCGACGGGGCCGTTCCCGCGCGGAAGGACATCGCGGCCGTTCACATGGGCAACATCCTCAGCATGGCCCTCGGGCTCGGTTCGGGCGGCGAGAAGAAACTGGCGACCGTCAACGCAAAGGCCTGGGAACTGCTGGGTTTGAGTCTCAGCAGTCTCGAACTCGTCATGGACAAGATCGTGAAGCTCTACGGGGAAAACACGGAAATCCTGGAAATGTAGCGGTACGCGGGGATCTCATGCAGGAAATCAGGGACATGGCCGTTGACAGCGGCGACCACCGGACGATGCAGAAGAGGGTCCAGTACCTCGATGAGCAGAACCGCGCCCTCGTCGCGATCCAGGACAAGCTCGAGCGTCTCTCGGACTTCCGCTCGGACATGATCCTCTCGCACGACATCCCGGAGATCCTGCAGTCGGGCATCGCCAGGTTCCAGGAACTCGTCAAGACGGAAGCCTGCTCGGTATTCCTCGTCGACGAGAACGGCTTCGAGTTCCGCCACGAAATCTCGATCCCCGAGCGGGTCGGGGCGCTCATGGAAAAGGAAATCGACGCCCAGATCATGTCGGGCACCTTCGGCTGGATCATCAGCAGCGGCACGCCTGCCTGTGTTCCGGCGGAGGTCTTCGGCAAGACGGAGAGCCGGCGGCTCAGCGTGATGATCGCGCCGCTGTCGAACAAGGAGCGCACGCTCGGAGCCGCCACCATCGTCTTCGAGCAGGACGAGGACTTCATCCGCCAGCAGACGCTGAAACTGCTCTACATCCTCTCGGGCTTCTTCTCCCTGTCCCTCGAGAACGCCTACCTCTTCGAGGACCTCAAGAAGAGTTACTTCGACACGATCCGGGCCGTGGCCAACTCCGTGGAAGCGCGGGATGCCTACACCCGCGGCCACTCCAACCGCGTGGCCGCAATCTCCAAGATTATCGCCGCCGAGATGGGGTGGGGCCGGCGGGACCTCGAGATGATCGACTGGGGCGGCGTGCTCCACGACCTCGGCAAGGTGGGCATCACCGACACCATCCTCAACAAGCCCGGGAAGCTCACGGATGAGGAATTCGCGATCATGAAGGCCCACCCGTCGATCGGCGCCCAGATCATCGGCGGCATCGCCTTCCTCGAGCCGCTGCTGCCCTACATCGCCCAGCACCACGAGCGCTACGACGGACGGGGATACCCTGCCGGGCTCAGGGGCGAGGAAATCGCCATCCAGGGAAGGCTCCTGGCCATCGCCGACACCTACGACGCCATGACCTCGGACCGCCCCTACCGAAAAGGGCTCGACGCCCGGATCGCCTACGACGAAATCATGAAGTGCTCCGGCAGCCAGTTCGACCCCGTCCTGGTCCGGGCCTTCGAAAAGGCCTTCAAGGCGGGGAAAATCATCTAAAAAAGGGTATTGGGTCTAGGGTATCGGGTATAGGGTGAATCAGGAGAATAAAAAAAGATCGGGGCTTTGCCCGATCTTTTGCTTTTTTCCTGTCTTTACCCTAGACCCGAGCCCCGATACCCAAGACCCTATTTTTTCTGCTTCCCCATGTCCATCACGTCCACCCCGGCGGGGGGCTTGAAGGTGAAGAGGCTGTCGGGCAGGTCCCGGTTGAGCTCGATGGCCGAAAAGGCCAGTGTCGTCACGTTGCCGTAGGGGTCGAAGAGAACGACTTTCACGATCTGGAAGGTCTCGCGGCTGACGGCGACCTGGAGTTTCTTCACCCCCTCCTCGGGCTTCACGGGCACGAGATCGAGCAGGTAATCCTCCGGCTTCCCGGTCCCTTTTTCCGCGGCAAAGGAAATTTTGAAATCGTCCTGGAGCTTGCCGATCCCGGCTAGGAACCGCACGCTCACGGTGGACCGGAAGATGGCGTCGGCGTCCTGCACGTAGGCCACCTTGTCGGCGGGGACGTAGAGCCAGGCCTTCTCCGGGTTGATCACAAGCTCCTTCGCTGCCGGCTTCGTGTACACCCATCGCATGCGCTTGGGCTTCTTGAAATAAAAGACGCCTTCCTCCCTCTCCGCCTTCTTCATTGCCTTCAGGGTCACCGTCTGGGTGAAGCGGGCCTTCACCTGGCCCGTCTGCTCGTAGGTGTCCTGGATCTTCCGGACCACGTCGTCGAGGCTCAGGGATTCAGCGCCCCAGGCGGGGGCCGAAAAAAAAATGAGCAGGGAAAAAACCAGCGAGAAAAAGGGGTTTCTCATCGTCCGTTCCACTTTGCGGGAATGAGGTTTTTCGGCAATGGGAAAAGTGGCATGATTTTTCAATAGTGAACAACTCGGCGCGGGCGTGGCCAATAAAGGCCGGAAATGACAAAAAAATATAAAAGATATTGATATTATTAATATATTTTTATGCTCGCTCCGTAGGCAATTTGGTAAAAAACACTGTGATTCTTGAAGTTGGAACTTCTGCAAACAGCCTTATCCACATACCTGTCAACACCGTTGTGGATGTTCTGTCCGGCCCCCTTTGCCGTCCTCGGTATACCTGAATTTCACGGCACAGGTGCCCCGGGATCTGCGGAGGGAATGGCTCTCTCTTCCCGCCTCGACGGAAAACCGCCGGGGAGGGGTCCGGCAGAGTCGCCCCTCCCCCGCAGCCTTTGTTTACGCTATTTTCAGCCTCCACCCGAAGGGATCCTCCGCCAGCCCGTACTGGATCTCGAGGATCTGGTTGTAGAGTTTCTCCGTCACGGGCCCCGTTTTTCCGCCGTTGATCAGCAGCTCCTTGCCCCGACAGAAGATCTGCCCGACAGGGGAGACGATGGCCGCCGTGCCGGAGGCGAAACCCTCCTTCAGGGTCCCCTTGGCCCCGGCTTCCAGGATCTCGTCCAGCGAAAGCGGCCGCTCGGACACCTTCATCCCGTTGCGCTTCGCGATCTGAATGACGGAGTCGCGCGTGATGCCCGGCAGGATGCTGCCGCCCAGCGGCGGGGTGACGAGTTCATCGCCGATCACGAAGAAGATGTTGCTCGTTCCCACCTCCTCGACGTACTTGCGCTCGACGGCGTCGAGCCAGAGGACCTGGGTGTAGCCCCTGGCGCCGGCCTTCTGGCTTGCCATGAGGCTTGCCGCGTAGTTGCCCGCGGCCTTGCAGTACCCGATCCCTCCCCGCACGGCGCGGACGTATTCCTCTTCGACCCAGATCTTCGTGGGGCTGAAGCCCTGGGGGTAGTAGGCGCCCACGGGCCCCACGATGACGAAGTAGAGGTACTCGTTGGCCGGGCGCACACCGAGGGCCGGTTCCGTGGCCATCATGGTCGGCCGGATGTACATCGAGGTCCCCAGTCCCTTGGGAATCCAGTCCTTCTCCAGGAGGACGAGCTGCTTGAGCGCCTCGAGGGCGAGCGTCTCGTCGAGGGTGGGCATGCAGAGCCTCGCGGCGGATGCGTTCATGCGCCGGATGTTCTCCCACGGGCGGAACAGGTACAGGGACGCGTCGGCACCCCGGTAGGCCTTGAGACCCTCGAAGATCAGCTGCCCGTAGTGGAGGCTCATGGCGGCCGGGTCCATCGGGATCGGACCGTAGGGTTCGATCTGCGCGTCGTACCAACCTTTGCCCGTTTTATACTTCAGCGTGAAGAAATGATCGGTGAAGAGCTGCCCGAACCCCAGTTTCGACTCGTCCGTCGGCTTCGGTTTCACCTTGTCCGCTGGGACCCTTGTCACTTTGATTTCCATGGCTTCTGCTGCTTCCTCCTCTTGTATGAAACGTTCCTCCCCCCGG
>JALOPC010000159.1 GCA_025454095.1 Syntrophales bacterium
TCGGCCAGCCGGTTGCAGGCCTGGCTGACCTCGAAGGTCAACTCGTCCGGATGGGCGAAGTGGATGCTCATCCAGAGAGGGTGGTAGCGTTTCAGGGTATGGCACAGGCTCGACGTGATCCGCTGGGGCAGCACGACGGGCACCTTCGTCCCGATCCGGATCAGCTCGACGTGGGGGATGGCCCGCAGCCTCGAGAGCAGCCAGTCGAGGGCCTCGTCGGGAAGGGTCAGGGGGTCTCCGCCGGACAGCAGCACGTCGCGGACCGCCGGCGTGTTCTCGATGTACGCAATCGCCCGCTCCCATCGCTCGCGGTCTGCATGGATCTCTTCGTGACGTCCGACCATGCGGGAGCGTGTGCAGTAGCGGCAGTGGGTGGAGCAGAACCCGGTCACGAGGAACAGGACGCGGTCGGGGTACCGGTGAACAAGGCCCGGGACGGGGCTGTCGTGGTCTTCGCCGAGCGGATCGTCCGATTCGTCCAGGGAGCGCTCGAACTCGGCCGTGACGGGAACGACCATCCTCCTCACGGACTGGTCGGGATCCATCGGATCAAGCAGGCTTGCGTAGTAGGGCGTGATGTTGAGCGGGATCGCCTCCCCGCGGGCGCTGATCGCCTCTTCCTCCTCGTGCGAGAGCCAGAGAATGCGCGAGAGCATCTCGACGCCGGTGATCCGGTTGCGGACCTGCCAGCGCCAGTCGTTCCAGTCCGCCGTGCTGGCATCGGGGAAGAATTGTTTCCGGAACGCTTGGGATCGGGGACTCGGTTTGCAGGCGCTCGCCCCCCGGGAGGGCATGATGAAAACGCGACTCGTGATCGCTTTCGTGACGGGCGTCACGGGGGGAGCGGGAACAGTGCTTTGAATTAGCTCATCCAGAGCTAAACCGGTCATGCCGGTACGCTGACCCGGAGGCTCCGCCTCCTGGCTCAGACAGACGTTTTCTTCCATCCGTTGTCCTCCCGATGTATGTTCCTGACGATGAACCGTTCTCTGTCGCGCTTTCAAATGGCGTTCCTATCGTCGCTGTCGCTTCAGCGTGTTTTCATCGTCGGTCTGTCTGAAAAAGGACCTCAAAAAAGAGATCATGCTTGGTTCCTTTGTACGGAAGAATATTTTAATGTCAAGCGTTTTCTGCAAAAAATGGCCGTTTTTTACAAAATTTTTCCATTGAAAATCCGCGCACATCAGGCGGCACTGCAAAATGCTTGCCACGAGACGCTTTCGCGGCACCCCGGTCGCCATGATCGGTCCTCATGGGACATCCGTCGACAACGAGGCTTGAAAAGCCCGCTGTCAGGCCGTTTCACGTTACCCGCCCGGAGATCCGCCGAGACGGGCGATCGAGGCTGCGGGCTTGCCTTTTTGAGTCTCATCGGATAGATTATCGCAGAATTTTGACGGGAGGAAACCATCCCATGATCGTCACCGACGGCACGCAACGCTGCCAGGTCTGCGGAAAGAACATGTCCCTGGTCCTTTGCGACGGCTGCTCCATCCACCTCTGCGGGGAATGCCGCCGCTGGGACCTCTGGGGCTACGGCTGCGGCCACGTCGATTCGAAGTCCTTCTGCGCCCGGTGCTACGCGAACCCCACCATCAATCCCTACGGCGCCGACCACGGAGAGTGATGAAGTACGAAGGCGACATCATCCGCCCGCCCAGCGAGGCGTACAGCCTGCTGCTCCAGGTCACCGTCGGCTGTTCGCACAACCGGTGCACGTTCTGCCCAAGTTTCAAGGGCAAGCGCTTCCGGATCAAGAGCCTCGACGAGATCGTGGAAGATCTCGAGTACGCCTCCCGGCGTTTCCGGCGGGTCGACCGGCTCTTTCTCTGCGACGGCGACGCCCTCATCATCCCGCAGCAGCGCCTGATCGCAATTCTGGACGCGATCCGCACCCATCTGCCCGGGGTGGGCCGCATCGGGACCTACGCCAACGCGAAGAGCATCCGGAAAAAGTCCGTCGAAGAGCTCTCCGAACTCAGGGAGCGGGGGCTCGGGATCGTCTACCTGGGCATCGAGTCCGGCAACGAGGAGGTCCTCGCCCGGATCCGCAAGGGGGCCACCTGCGAGCAGATCGTCGAGGCTGCGCGGCGGGTCAAGGAGGCGGGGATCACGCTTTCCGTCACCGTTCTGCTCGGCATCGGAGGGGTCGCGATGAGCGCGGCGCACGCCCGCGACACGGCGCGCATCCTCACCGACGTGGACCCGGACTTCGCCGGGGTGCTGACCGTGATGCTCGCGCCGGGCACAGCCCTGCACGAGGAGGCGCGCTCGGGGGCTTTCGTCCTGCCGGGGACCTTCGCGCTGCTCGAGGAACTGGGCATCATCGTTTCGGGGGCCCGCTTCAGCAACTGCTTCTTCACCGCCAATCACGCCTCGAACTACCTCCCCATCCGGGCCCGGATGCCCCGGGACCGGGAAAAGGTCCTTCGCCTCATCGACGACGTCGTCCGGCGAAGCGACGCCTCCCTGCTGCGACCCGAATCGATGCGGGGTCTGTAAATGAGCCGACCTTCCGTTTTCAGCAACGTGCGGGCGCGCCTGAAGTCCCTTTTCGCCGGCGGGAAGGAAATGGAACAGTCCCGCCTGGAAGAGGAAATCCAGTCCATCATCGACGAGGGGGAGGAAAGGGGCCTGATCGACGAGAAGTCGGGCGAGATGATCCAGAGCATCCTGGAATTCCGCGACACCGTGGCCCGGGAGGTGATGATCCCCCGCACGGAAATCGTGGCCGTCCCGAGCGACGCCCCCATCGCGGACATCATCGAGCAGGTCAACCGGCACGGGTACACCCGGATGCCCGTCTACGAGGGCAGCGTGGACAACATCATCGGCATCCTGAACGTCAAGGACCTGATCCGCCTGTGGTCCCGGCCCGTCGGGGAGGCGGATCTCAAGCCGCTGCTGAGAAAGCCCTACTTCATCCCCGAGACGAAGAACATGCACCTGCTGCTGCACGAGCTCAAGGACCAGCGGCAGCACATGGCGATCGTGATCGACGAGTACGGCGGGACGGCGGGTCTCGTGACCCTCGAGGACCTCATCGAGGAGATCGTCGGCGAGATCCGCGACGAACACGACGCCGAGGAAGCGGATTACGTCGAGTTGCCCGACGGCAGCATCCTGGTGGACAGCCGCGTCGAAATCGAGAAACTCGAGGAGCGCTTCGGCGTATCGATCCCGGAGGGAAACTACGAGACCCTTGCGGGGTTTATCCTGAGCCAGATCCGGAAAATCCCCATCGCCGGCGACATCGTCCGACACGGGGATCTCGAAATGACGATCGCAACGGCCGACGAGCGAAGCATCAAGAAAGTCAAGATCCGCAAGACGGGAGAGACGCCGCCATTACATCTCTAACAAGAACCGGAACGCGTGCGGAGTCTGCTGGACGTGCAGGCCTTGGCCCGACATCGGCGGGGCTGGCCGTCCTGTCGGGGATTCTCCTGGTGCTGTCCTTCCCGAAGTTCGGGCACGGGGCTGTCGCCTGGGCGGCCCTGATCCCGCTGCTCATCGCCGTGCGGTCCCTTCCCGTCACGCCGGCCATCGTCGCAGGGATTCTCGCGGGCTTCGTACAGCACGTAGGCCTGCTGTACTGGGTGACCCACGTGGTCGTGCACTACGGAAAGATGCACGTGGCGCTGGGCATTCCCGTGATGATGCTCCTGGCACTCTACCTGAGCCTCTACACGGGGCTCTTCGCCGGGGGAATCGTTCTGTTCCGGAACCGCGGAATCCCCGTTGTCGCGTCTGCCCCGCTGGTCTGGACGGTTCTCGAGTACGCCAAGTCGATGCTGCTCACGGGCTTCCCCTGGGAGAACCTGGCCCACTCCCAGTACCTCCACCTGCCCCTCATCCAACTGTCCGATATCACGGGCAGCTACGGGGTGAGTTTTCTCATCGTGCTCGTCAACGGCGCCCTTGCCGCCACGATCGGCACGGGCAGGGAAGGCCTCCGCAAGGCCCTCGCAGGGCTCGCCGCCGCGGGGCTGCTCGTCGCCCTGTCGGCGGGATACGGCGTGTGGCGGATGGCGGACGTAACCGCGCGGTTCGACCCGGTTCCCGAACGGCAGGTGGCGCTCATCCAGGGGAACATCGACCAGAGCATCAAGTGGGACCCGTCGTTCCAGAAGGAGACCCTGCGGATCTACCGGGACCTCTCCCTCAAGGCCGCCGGGCAGGGAGTCCGGTTCGTGATCTGGCCCGAAACGGCGACGCCCTTCATGTTCCAGAACCGCGACGAGCTCCACGACGCCGTCGTCGGCGTCGCGAAGGAGACCGGGGCGTGGCTGCTGTTCGGCACGCCCAGCTACACGCGGCACGAGGGGACGCTTCGATTCCGGAACAGCGCCGTCGTGCTCTCGCCCGAGGGCGAGATTGCCGGATCGTACAGCAAGGTCCACCTCGTTCCCTACGGCGAGTACGTGCCGCTGAGGCCGCTGTTCCCCTTCATCGAGAAACTGGCCGTCGGTGTGGGCGACTTCCTCGCCGGGGAAGGATTCGAGCCCGTAGACGCCGCGGAGGCCCGCGTCGGGTTCCTGATCTGCTACGAGGGGATCTTTCCCGAAATCGGGCGCGCCTACGGTCGCAGCGGGGCGTCGCTGCTCGTCAACGTCACGAACGACGCCTGGTTTGGCACGACCTCTGCACCGTTTCAGCACCTGTCCATGACGGTGTTCAGGGCCGTGGAAACCCGCGCACCTGACGGCTCCCGTGAAGATCCATCGAATCGGGACCGTTTACACGCAAACCGGCGACTGGTTCGTCTTTACGTGCCTGATCGCCCTGCTTGTGCTATTCTACAAACCGGGAGGAACGAGACCATGGTTGAAGAAATCCAGGACATGATGACGGACCTCAGGAAGCGTGCGGAAAACCTCCGAGGTTGTCTTTGACATCGAGGGACTGAAAAGGAAACTGGCCGATCTGGAGAAGGAAACGGCCAAGGCGAACCTGTGGGACGACCCGGAGCGTGCGAAGGAGGTCCTGCGGGAGAAGAACCGCGTCGAATCCGTTCTGAAGACCTGGTCGGGAATCGACGGGGAGCTCAAGGACCTCGACGTCCTCTTCGAACTGGCCCGCGAGGCCCAGGACGAAGCGACCCTCGAGGAAGTCAAAGGCGAGCTCGATCATCTCGCATCGGCCGTGCGGGGCGAGGAAATCCGGCGCATGCTGGGCAGGGATGAGGACCGGCTGAACGCCATCCTCACCATCCATGCCGGAGCAGGGGGTACGGAGGCCCAGGACTGGGCGGAGATCCTCCTGCGCATGTACCTCCGGTGGGCGGAAAAACGGAGCTTCAAGACCCAGATCCTGGACTTCCAGCCCGGAGAAGAGGCGGGACTCAAGAGCGCAACGGTGGAGGTGGAAGGGGAGTACGCCTTCGGCTATGCCAAGGCTGAATCGGGGATACACCGCCTCGTCCGGATCTCGCCCTTCGATGCCGCCGCAAGACGCCACACCTCCTTTGCCTCGGTCTTCGTATACCCCGAGGTGGGGGACGAAATCGTCATCGACATCGACGAGAAGGACCTGAAGATCGACACCTACCGGTCCTCGGGGAAGGGCGGCCAGCACGTCAACAAGACGGACTCCGCCGTGCGGATCACCCACCTGCCCACGGGGATCGTCGTGCAGTGTCAGAACGAGCGGTCGCAGCACAAGAACAAGGCCATGGCCCTGAAGGTGCTCCGATCCAGGCTCTACGAGATCAAGCTCCAGGAACAGAGCGCCAAGATGGACGAGCTGCACAAGACCAAGAAGGACATCGCCTGGGGAAGCCAGATCCGCTCGTACGTTCTCCACCCTTACAAGATGATCAAGGACCACCGGACGAACCTCGAGGTGGGGAACGTCCAGAAGGTCCTCGACGGGGATCTCGACGAGTTCATCGAAACCTACCTGATCGGCGCGGCGCAGCCGGCATCGTGAAGATGACCCGGAAATTGCATGGGCATTTCTCTTGCATGATCGGCTGGGGAATTCCCCGTTGACAGTCGCGGACATTGTCTGTAATAAGCCGTAAGGGTTGAGCTCGTGGAAACGGGACAGCCTTGAAAGGATTACGCGAATGCCGGCATTACGGTGGGGCTGCTGCCTCCTCATCCTGCTCTTCCTGTGCGCCTGTTCGACGACGGCGCAGATTCAGACCGAC
>JALOPC010000007.1 GCA_025454095.1 Syntrophales bacterium
AGGCCGTCGACGGTGATGGCGTAGATCGCGCCGATCGGCTCGTACTGCAGGCGCACGGGAATTCCCTCCGCCTCGAGCCGACCCTCGAGAATCCTCGCCTTGATGACCCCCTGCGCGGTGCCGACGACCTGCCAGCTCTCCTCGTCCATGGTTTACCCTTCGACCCGGATTTCCAGGTAGATGTCCCCCGCCCGGCCGCCTTCGGCCCGGCCAAGGCCCGCGAGCCGGATTCTCGTGCCGTTCTCCGTGTCCGGCGGGATCGTGACCATGAAAGCCCGCCGCGCCGCGTCGCCGGGTACGCTGATCATTTTCCGGGTCCCCCCGCGGGCCTCCTTTGCCGTGATCACCACGTTGCCGTAGAGATTCAGGTCGTCCGTCTCGGCGACGGGATGGATTCGCTGGAGCCTCGGGGAGGCGTGGCGGGCAAGCGTCTCGTGGAGCTTCTCGTCCAGGCGGCTCTCGGGGAGACGGGAGAAGAGCTTGACGGCGATCATCCCGAACACGAACCCCCCGATGTGGGCCCACCAGGCGATTCCGCCCCCGCCCTCCGGCCCGGGCAGAGAGGCATAGAAGAACTGGAAGAGGAGCCAGATCCCCAGGAACACGACCGCCGGGATCTCGACGAAGTAGGGAATGAAGAAAATGGGGATCAGCGTGATGATCCTCGCCCCGGGGAAGAGGATGAAGTAGGCCCCCATGACCCCCGCAATGGCCCCGCTGGCCCCGATCGTCGGCACCGTCGATCCCCAGTTGGACCAGAGGTGCGCGAACCCGGACGCCCACCCGCAAAGCAGGTAGAAGGCGAGAAAGCGGGTCGTTCCCATGCGGTCCTCCACGTTGTCGCCGAAGATGTAGAGGGACCACATGTTCCCGAGCAGATGGAGCACCCCGCCATGGAGGAACATGAAGGACAGCAGGGCGAATGCCTGCTCGACGAAGGTGAAGTGGGCGGAGATCTCGGGGACGGCGTAACGCGCGGGGACAAGACCGTAGGTATAGATGAACCGCTCGAGATGTTCCCCCTGCATCGACTGGTACAGGAAGACGAGGACGTTGAGGCCGATGATGCCGTGGGTGACGGCGGGGTAGCTCTTCGACGGGATCTGATCGCGTATGGGGATCATGAAAGCACCGCAGGCTAAAGGGGATATCGTGAACCGAGGCTGCCTTTGCCAGTCCCCTTATCGCACAAAAGCCGATTCGCGACAAACGGTTTTCCGGCGCCTGATCCGAGGGCAAAAAAAGGGGCGGGCCAGAAGGCCCGCCCCCGTAACCGTCTTGACGGTCAGGCGCTCATCGCTTACTTCACGAACGGCGCCGGGATCGGGTAGATCACGCGCCCGAACACGGTATTGCAGACCACCGCGCCGGCCACGTACACGCCGATCCAGCCGGAAGCCACGAGCAGCCAGCCCACGATGGGCTTGCCGACTGCCGGATCCATCTTGCCGAGGTCCAGACCGACGATGCACCACAGGACGATGTCGATCATGACGACGAGCAGGAAGATGAGCTTATTGGCCTTCAGGTAAGCAGGGGTCACGGCGGTGAGGAAGCCGGCCCCGGCCATCCAGGTCCATCCCTCGACGTAGACATGGGGAGCCATGCCGAACTTGATCATGAGGAATTTGGCGAGAACGCTCAGCGAGGCGCCGAACATGAAGAAGGCCGAGAAGAACAGGAAGACGTTACCGCCGGTGATGTTATGATCTTTCAATTCCATAACAGCAACCGTGTACTGAACCACACCGCCGCCAACAAGCCAGGCGAACAGGATGGGAAGGCCTTCGGCCTTTACCCAGCCAAGAAATACTGCGGCGAAACCAAAGCAGGCAACAGCGAGGGCGCCCAGACCAGCGGGAGCCGGAGTTGCAAAGGTGTGTTCCTGTGCCATAGAAAAATCCTCCTTTTTTCTAGTAAGAAAATGAAATGGGTCAAACAGAATGAATGATGAAAAAATCACACCTTACCAAAAAATCCCTCTGTCACCTCCCTTCCTTGTGGATTTTGCAGGCCCGACCTCTCATTCCGGGCCGTTTGTTGAGCGTTGCTTCAGGCGCCTGCGCTGCGGGCCGACCTCTCATTCCGGACCGCTGCTCGAGCGTGGCTTCAGTCGCTCCTGCGAATCAAATGACCCCCTGTTGGTAAGATGATCTGCATTCCTGGCACACGGTATCAAAGAACTTTCTCTCAGATTACGCATTTTACCTACCAAAGATAAAATCATCCTGTCAAGAAGAAAAACGCCGCAAGGGGATGGAGAGCTCCGCGCACACCGGGACATGTCCCGGGAGGCTCTCGGGGAGGGCTTTTCAGTACTGTACGAGGGAAAATGGCCGTGCGGGCGGGGCAAGCCTCCTAAGCGGCTCGGTAGGCGAAAAGAATGATGAAGATGCCCAGGAGCCAGAAAAGGTAGGCGAGGATCCGGTGTCTCTGGCCGGAGTCCAGTTTCGAGAACATGGTGAGGAAGTTCGCCTTTTCTTCCTGCACGGGCGGCCGGACGGGCGGTGCCGGGGCCTGCGCTTGTTTCTTTTCCTTCTTTGACATAGCCTGCATTCCTCTTCGCGCCTGTTGTGCGGTGCCTTCTCCATAAAGGAAACGACGGCGCCTGTCAAGACAAAGACCGATCCGTTGCGCGGGATGAAAAGAGCCCGGGCCGTGGTCCGGGCTCTTCTGCGACAGGTCGATGTCAGAATCACTTTCCGCTCTGGTAGGGGTCCCAGTCGAAGCCCCAGAGATCGCTGTGCATGGGGATCTTGTAGTTTCTTCTCTCCTCGTAGGCGGGGTAGCGCCTTGTCTTGCCCTCGGCGGGCAGCATGCTGACGGGGAATTTCGGGGCGAGCAGGCCGTGCTCCCGGGCTTCCTTCGTGAGCCACTCCCTGTCGTCGGGGTGCGCGATCGAGATGAGCGCCGCCGCCCTCTCGTAGCCGTTGAGGCCGCGGAGGTTGACGATGCCGTACTCGGTGCAGACGTAATTGGCGAGCTGGGCCGGGACGTCCACCGACGAGCCTTCGGGCAGGAAGGGGACGATGCGGGAGGTGCCGTGCTTGCTGCGGGAGGTCATGGAGGCGACCCCCCGGCCGCCCTTGCTCTGGGCGCAGAAGGACACGAAGTGGAAGTAGCCGCCGGAGCTCGAGATCGGCCGCTTCTCGTAGAAGCCCGAGCACTGCTGGCCCAGCAGGTCCACGGCGACGCAGTTGTCGATGGCGATCATGTTGTCGAGCCGGGTCAGGTTGTGCAGGTTGTTGGTGTAGCTGATGTCGTAGGCCGCCATGTTCGGGTTGCGGTGGATCGTGTCGTAGTACCACTTCACGTCCACGGGGAAGGCGAAGGTCCAGACGCTCTTTCCGCGGTCGGCGGGAAGGCTCTTGTAGCGGTTGGTGACCTGTCCGGACTCGATCAGCTTGATCAGGCCCGCGTTGAGCATTTCGGTGTGGATGCCGAGATCTTTGAAGCCGGCGCTGGCCATGGCGCCGACGCAGGCGGAGGGCAGCGAGCCGATGCCGAGCTGGACGACGTCCCGGTCCCGCATGATCGTCATGATGTGGTTGGCGATGGCCTCCTCCTCGGGTTTCGCCTTGATGGCCTTCTCGTTGATCTGGGGCCACCGGTATCGCTCCACGTCCACCTCGACCCAGTAGTCGATCTCGTCGATGTGGATCGTGTTGAAGCGGCCGCCCTCGGCCCAGGGGTAGTCGGCGCGCACTTCGATGACGGACTTCTTGGCGCACTGGGAGAAGATGCCGGCGTTGTTCGTGCCGTAGGAGAAATTCGCAAACCCGTGGTGATCCCAGGGGGTTGCCGCGTTCCACCACCAGTCGAGACCGCGTTTTTCCTTCACGGCGTTGACGAAGCGGTAATGGCAGAACCACATGCCCATGGCCCACCCCCACTGGGACCAGCTCGTGACGTTGTTGGTGTCGCGGGCCTTGCGGCTCCAGGGGAAGAAGAAGTACTCGTGGAAACAGTGATATTCCTGCTTGGGGTCGACCTGCTGGAACTCGAGGTGGGGGTAGAACATGGCGTAGTTCCAGATCTCGATATCTTTCACCTGGCCGGGGCCGGGGCCGAGTCGCTTCGCAAGCTCCTTCATGCACTCCGTCGAGTCACCCCCCACGGAGCCGGGCTGGATCCAGTCGCCCGATTTGACCATGTCGAGGATCTGCTGCGGGGTTCTTTTCTTGTCGCGGATTTTCTGTTGAACGGGTGTCGTCATTCTGCTCCCTCCTTGAGAATGATGGCCTTTTCCCTGGGTGCGGGTCCTGTATTGCTGGGCGTGGCAAGCGGGCGGGAAAAGCGATGTGACCCTGACCGGTTTGTATCCCCCCCTTTCGAATGACCGTTCATGTCGCGGATGGATCTGCGGAGACGATTTTTGATTAATCTTTTGCCCCGTGCTTTGTCAAGACAAATAAGCCTTCGGAACGGTTGGGAAAGAGGCCCGAACGGGGAATTTTTCATCGGAAATTGCGTCTTCCCAGGCGGTAATGCCGGGCTTCTGGAACGGAAATTGAATACAACATATAGTGGTCGAGGGGCGAAAGGACACATTCCGTAGTAGTTTTTAGCCCTTTACATCATTATGGCGCTTTGGTAGAGTGTTGACAATTTGTACGAACCGTCAGCGAACTGACAGAAGCATGGGGATGGAATGAAACTCAAGCGGCTCGAAATCATCGGGTTCAAGTCCTTCCGGGACAGAACCGTCATCGACTTTTCTTCCGGCATCAGCGGCATCGTGGGGCCCAACGGCTGCGGCAAAAGCAACATCGTCGACGCCATCCGCTGGGTCATGGGGGAGCAGCGGGTATCGCTGCTGCGCGGCAAGAAGATGGACGACGTCATCTTCAACGGAAGCGAGGAGGCCCAGCCGGTGAGCTTGGCCGAGGTGACCCTCGTCATGGAGTCCGGCGGGTACGCCTTTCCCGCACCCTATGCGGATTGTTCGGAAGTGATGATCACGAGGCGCGTCTTCCGCGACGAGGAGGGCGAGTACTCCATCAACAAGGTGCGGTGCCGGCTGCTCGACGTGAAGGAGTTCTTCATGGACACGGGCGTGGGCGCCCGGACCTACTCGCTCGTGGAGCAGGGCAGCATCGCCAACCTCATGGAGGCCAAACCCGAGGAGCGGCGCCAGTACATCGAGGAGGCCGCGGGGATCACGAAGTACAAGAGCCGCAAGGAGGCCGCCGTCCGCAAAATGGAGTCGACGAAGCAGAACCTGCTTCGTCTCAACGACATCATGCGCGAGGTCAAGAGCCAGCTCAACTCCGTCTCCCGGCAGGCCAAGCGGGCCGAGCGGTACAAGCAGCTCAAGAAGGACCTCCGGGAGATCGAACTGGCCCTGGCCACGCAGGCGTTCACGGAGATGCTCGGGAAAAAATCCGACCTGCAGCGTCGCTACGACGACGCCTCGGCGGCAACGGACGACGTCCGCTCGCAGCTCGCGGTGCTCGAGGCCCGCATCGAGGAGTTCCGGGCGGAGATCACCGAGAACGACCAGAGCGTCAAGCAGCTCCAGGAGAGGCTCTACACCGCGAAGAACGAGATCAGCATCCAGGAGCAGGGCATCGAGCACGCCCGAACGCGGCTCGACGACCTTGCCGTCCTGAAGGAACGGGGGGCGATCGAGCTGGAATCGCTGCGCGCCCGCCGCGGGGAGATGGAACGTGAACTGGAGCAGCTCGAGACGCAGTCGACCGAGTCGGACGGGCGCATCGCCGCCGGCCGGGATGCGGTTTCCCTGCGGCAGGCCGACGTCGACGAGCTCCGCAAGAGCGAGCAGGGGTTCCGGGAGGGGCTGGAAAAGGAAAAGACCGCCTACTTCAACGCGCTCACCGAGCAGTCGCGCCTGCAGAACGCGCTGGCGGCAACCCGGAAAACCCTGGAGGACCTCAAGCGGAGGACCGAGCGGGAGGTCAAGGAACTCGAGGAGCACGAAGGCCGCCTGACCCTGGCCGAGGGGAACCTCTCCGGCACCCGGGCGGGTCTGGAAGGGGGCCAGGAACGCCTGGAGGGCCTGCGGAAACAGGCCGCGGAGCTCCAGCAGCTCATCCAGCGCTCCCGCGCCGAGCTGGAGGAGGCCGACGAGCGGGTGTTCCGGCTCAAGGAGGAACTCGGCAAGAAGACCTCGCGGCTCGCCTCGCTCCGGGAGTTCCAGAACCGCTACGAGTGGTGCGACGCGGGGACGCGGTCCATCATCCGCGCCGGGGCCGAGGCCGGTCTCTCCCTGGACAGCGTCCACGGGCTCGTGGCCGACCACATCGAGGTCCCCCGCGAGTACGAGGTCGCCGTCGAGGCGGCCCTGGGGGAGAGGCTGCAGTATGTCGTCGTCAAGAGCCAGGAGGAGGGCATCCGGGCCATCGACTACCTGAAGACCCGCACCGCCGGCCGCAGCAGCTTCGTCCCGCTCCGGGTCCGCGCGAGCGCCCTCGACGTGGAGTCGAACGAAACCCTCCGGGGCACGACGCGGCTTCTCGACGTCGTGCGCGTGAAGGAGGAGTTCCGCAACATCGCCGAATACCTCCTGGGCGACACCCTCCTGGTTTCCGACCTGCAGTCCGGGATCGCCCTGTGGGAGCGGAACGGATTCCGGGGGACCCTGGTGACCCCGGACGGCGACATGATCAGCCCCCACGGCGTCCTGACGGGGGGAAGCCGGGCGTCCACCGAGGAGAGCAGCCTGCTGAGCCGCAAGAGGGAGATCGCCGAGCTGGAAAAGGATGCAAGCCGTCTCGAGGGCCGGCTCCGCGAGGAGTCGCAGGGCCGCAGCGCCCTGGCCGACCGGATCGCCTCGATGGAGGAAGACTGGGAGGCCGGCCGCGACGCCGTCCGGGAAGCGGAACTCGAGCTCCAGGGCCGGAAGAAGGACGTCGAGCGTTACGAGAACGAGCTGAAATGGATCCAGCAGCGCGTCGGCGTGATCCGGTTCAACCGCGAGACGCTGCTGGCCGAGGAGCAGGAAGCGGCGGCGAAGCTGGCCGCCACGGAGCGCGAAATCGAGACGGCCGACGTGCGCTGCCTCGAGATCAACAGCCGCCTCGAGGAGACCCAGCAGCGCTGGCAGGCCGCGAAGGCGGATCTGGAGGGCAAGGACGCCCTGCTCACGGAGGCGCGCGTCGCCCTGGTGGCCCTGGAGGAGAAGCGCAACGCCGATATCAAGGCGCTCGAGCGGCTCCGCGAGTCCCTCCGCACGCTCGAGCTCGAGGTGGAAACGCGGCTGCAGAATTTTGGCGAGGCGGACCGCAACCGCGAGGAGCTGACGGCGAAGATCGAGCAGGACCGCCTGTCCCTGGACGCGCTCTACAGCGGCTACGGGGAAATCGAAAGGGATCTGGCCGCCGCCCGCGAGGGGCAGACCTGGCGCGAGGGGAAAATGAGCGGGCTCGAGGGCGAGGCCCGCGAGGCCCGCCGGAAGATCGAGCAGATGCTCCGCGAAACGGGAGAACTCGACATCGAGATCCGGGAGCTGGCCTTCCAGGTCGACGCGCTGAAAAACGGGATGCAGGAGAAATACCAGGCGGCCCTCGACGAGCTGGCCCCGGGATTCGCGCCGCTCGAAGAGGCTCGGATCGGCGAGTTCCGGGAGGACCTCGAAAAGAAGAAGAAAGCCGTCGAGGACTTCGGCGAGGTGAACCTGCTGGCCATCACCGAGCACGAGGAGCTCCAGACGCGGCACGACTTCCTCACGGGCCAGATCAACGACCTCAACGCGTCGCTCGACTCGCTGCAGAAGACCATCGCCCGGATCAACCAGGTGTCCCGGAAGCGGTTCTCCGAGACCTTCGAGGCCGTCAACGCCTGCTTCCAGTCCGTTTTCCCGAAGCTCTTCCGCGGCGGCAAGGCGTCGCTGCTGCTCACCGACAGCGAGGACCTGCTGGAGACGGGCGTCGACATCGAAATCCAGCTGCCGGGCAAGCGCACGCAGAGCATCAACCTGCTCTCCGGCGGCGAGAAGTCGCTTTCCGCCGTGGCGCTCATTTTCTCCATCCTGCTGCACAAGCCCACGCCGTTCCTGATTCTCGACGAGGTCGACGCGGCGCTCGACGACGCCAACATCGCCCTGTTCAACCAGTTCGTCAAGGACATCTCCGAGCGCTCCCAGATCATCCTGGTGACGCACAACAAGAGGACGATGGAGGTCTCCGACAACCTCTTCGGCGTCTCGATGGAGAAGAAGGGGATCTCGATGCTGGTGAGCGTCAACCTGAACCAGATCGCCGCCTAGGGGTTGGATAAGCAACAAGCAGCGAGCAGCAGGCAACAAGCAACAAGGACAAATCCCCCTCCTTCCCCCTATTATAAAGGGGGATGAAAGGGGGATTTGAGTTTCTGGCCAAATCAACCAATTACGGCAGCGAAGCGGCCCCGGGGGGGGCAAGAGGGGAATTTTCTTTTTTCAGGCTGGACAAAGAATCCGGAGCTATTCTATAAATCTGCAGACTGACACGGCCCGGATGCATCCAAGGGAAAGGACAACATGTTCGGAAATTCGGAAAAGAAGGGATCCTTCTTCGAGCGGCTCAAGGAAGGGCTCAGCAAGACCAAGCAGAGCCTCGTGCGCAACGTCGACCAGGTGCTCTTCGGCGAGAAGAAGATCGACGGAGACCTCTTCGAGGAGCTCGAGGAGATGCTCGTCACGGCAGATGTGGGGCCGGCGTTCGCCGCGGAGCTCATCGACGAGATGAAGGAGATCGCGAAGCGCTCCGAGCTCAGCAGCCCCGACGTACTGCGGACCATCATGCGCGACAACATCCACTTCATCCTCAAGCAGCGCGAATCGCCCCTGGAAATCCCGAAAGAGGGCCTGTACACCGTCATGGTCGTCGGCGTCAACGGTACGGGAAAGACGACGACCATCGGGAAGGTCGCCAACGAATTGAAGTCCCGCGGACACAGCGTGATGCTCGCCGCCGCCGACACCTTCCGGGCCGCCGCGATCGAACAGCTCGAGGTCTGGGGCGAGCGGGCGGGCATTCCCGTCATCAAGCAGAAGATGGGGGCCGACCCCTCGGCCGTCGTGTTCGACGCGCTGCAGGCCGCAAAGGCCAGGGGCGTGAACGCCCTCATCATCGACACGGCGGGCCGGCTGCACACGAAGGTCAACCTCATGGAGGAGCTCAAGAAGGTCAAACGGATCATGGGGAGGGAGTATCCCGGCTCGCCCCACGAGGTGCTCCTCGTGCTCGACGCCACGACGGGCCAGAACGCGGTCAGTCAGGCGAAGATGTTCAACGAGGCGATCGGGGTGACGGGCCTCGTCCTCACGAAGCTCGACGGCACGGCCAAGGGCGGCATCATCATCCGCCTCGCCCGGGAGTTCGACATCCCCATCCGCTACATCGGCATCGGCGAGAAGATGGACGACCTGCGCCCCTTCCGCAGTGCGGAGTTCGTCGACGCCCTGATGGAATAAAAGACCGTAAACGGACGTATGGGACGTATTTTCGCTATCGGCGACATCCACGGCTGCCTGGACAAGCTCCGGAAGCTCCTCGCGCTCATCGACGCAGACTGGGCGCAGGACACCGTTGTCTTCATGGGAGACTACATCGACCGCGGCCCCGCGTCGAAGGAGGTCGTCGACGCCGTTCTGGATCTGCGCAGGAAGCACGAGCGCGTCGTCTGCCTGATGGGCAACCACGAGCGGATGTTCCTGAACTGGCTCGACGGCCGCGAAGAGGATCTCTTCCTGGCCAACGGCGGCCGCAACACCCTGCGCTCCTACGGCATCGTCCCCGATGACTCCGACCGGGAGGCGAAGGTGCCCGCCGATCATCTGGAATTCTTCCGTTCCCTGCTGCCCTTTTACGAAACGGAGACGCACCTGTTCGTCCACGCCGGCGTGCGGCCCGGCCTCCCGATGGAGATCCAGGACCCCCATGACATGATCTGGATCCGCCACGAGTTCTTCCTGGCCGACCACGGGTTGAACAAGACCGTCGTTTTCGGGCACACGCCCTTCACGGGCAAACCCTACGTGGGCGAGAAAAGGATCGGCATCGACACGGGCGCGGTCTACGGGGGGACGCTGACGTGCCTGGAGCTGCCGGCGATGAAGTTTCACCAGGTCTGAGACGACCTGAATCTATAAGATTGCCTTTCCGTCCGGAGACCCTTTCCTTTTAGTCCCCCTCTCCCTGGACGGGTAGGGGTGAGGGTGAATAATTCCTTTTGCCGTAGAGGGCAAAAGTGAGGGTGAATGAAAATCCTCGAGTGTGTCCCCAACTTCAGCGAAGGGCAAAACAGGCAGACGATCGACGCCATCGCCGACGCCCTGCAGCGGGTCAGCGGGGTGCGGCTGCTGGACATCTGCACCGACGCCGACCACAACCGCACGGTGTTCACCTTCGTCGGGTCCCCCGACGGCATCGAGAAAGCCGCGGCGGCGGCCTGCGACAGGGCGCTGGCGCTTATCGACATGCGCGCCCAGAGGGGCGTGCACCCGAGGATCGGGGCCGTCGACGTCGTCCCGTTCATCCCGCTCAAGAACGCCGTCATGGCCGATGCCGTCGAGACGGCCCGCCGTTTCGGCAGGGCCTTCGCGCAGCGAAACGGCCTGCCCGTCTATTTCTACGGCGAGGCGGCCCTGATCGAGGAACACCGCGAGCTGCCCCACATCCGCAGGGGGGGCTACGAGGGGCTGGAGAAGCGGATGAAGGACCCGGATTGGGCTCCCGATGCAGGCCCATCCGTCCTCAACGAGAGAAGCGGGGCCACCGCCGTCGGGGCCCGGGATTTCCTCGTGGCCTACAACGTCAACCTGGCCTCGGCGGACCTGGGGGCGGCCCGGAAGATCGCCGAGACGATCCGCTATTCCAGCGGGGGGATGAAACACGTGAAAGCCATCGGCGTGCCCCTGAAGAGCCGGGGCATCGTGCAGGTGTCCATGAATCTAACCAACTTCCGGGAGACGCCCGTGAAGGAGGTTTTCGACCGCGTCCGGTCCGAGGCCGAGACCCTCGGCGTGCAGGTCCTCGAATCGGAGCTCGTCGGCCTCATCCCCGAAGAGGCGCTGAAGGGGGTCACGCCGCAGTACCTCATGCTGAAGGATTTCAGCGATGACCGGATCCTCGAGAGGCACCTCCAGGCGATCGGCGCCGGACGAGAGGCTTGACTCACCCGTGCGATCGTGCTAACTTCCTCAGTCCTTTCAGGAAGAAAAGGAGCCCCCTTAGCTCAGAAGGATAGAGCAACGGATTCCTAATCCGTGTGCCCCGTGTTCGAATCACGGAGGGGGCACCATTTTTTTCTTTCCCCCGTTCACTTCCCGCTTGACAGGGGTTCTGTTCCTCTTTAGTGTTCTGCGGAGAGGGGAGTTCCAATCCTGTAACCATCCCAGACAGCCTGAAGGGTGCGCGAGCGTGAACTGGAAAGACCTCACCAGCCTGCCCCCGAAGAAACTCCTTGCCTCCGGCGTGATCGCCGGCGCGCTCCTCGTTGCTTTCACCGTCGGCGGATACCATGCATCGGGCAGCCCGAAAATGTGCGGCGCCTGTCACAGCATGGACCACGTCTACAGCCGCTGGCAGATCTCCAACCACAAGCAGTTTACCTGCGTCGACTGCCATCTGCCCGACACGAACCTCGCCGGCCAGGTCGCCTACAAGGTCAAGGCCGGTCTCAACGACCTCTACCACGAAACCCTGAAAATCTTCCCCGCCGGCATCGCCATTTCGGCCGAGGGCCGGGAGATCGCCAACGGCAACTGCCTGCGGTGCCATTTCTCGACGGTGCAGAACACCCCCATGGGGGCAGGGGGCGCCGACTGCCTCAAGTGCCATCGTTTCTCCGTTCATCAGCGGGGGCTCGAAAAGGGAGGAGGGATCATCTTTGGACAGCAATAGGAAGATATGGCTGACGCTCGGGGGGATCGTGCTGGTGATGCTCTTTGTCATCGTGCTCCAGGTCTTCGTGCGCACGCCCTACAAGACGATGAAGATCGCCGCCATCCCCGAAGGGGAGTACGACCCCGCCGTGTGGGGCCAGCACTACCCGCTGGAGTACAAGAGCTACCTGCGGAACAAGGAGATGGCCGAGTCCCCGACGGGCTTCGGCGGCAGTGTGAAATACCAGAAGTCCACGAAGGAGCCCGAGATCCTGATCAACTTCAAGGGGATGCCCTTCAGCATCGACTACACGGAAGATCGGGGCCACCCCTATGCCCTCGAGGACATCAGGGACACCAAGCGCGTCGACAAGACCACGGCCGGTGCCTGCATGACCTGCAAGACGGCGCAACTGGCCGACATTTTCAAGGAGAAGGGGTGGGACTATGCAAAAATACCCCTCTTCGATCTGTTGCCCCAGCTCAAGCACGCCATCGTCTGCGCCAACTGCCACGACCCCAAGACGATGAACCTGCGCGTCATCAACCCGGCCTTCATCGAGGCCATGGCGCAGCGGGGCATCGACGTGAAGAAGGCTTCCCGCGAGGAGATGCGCAGCTACGTCTGCGGGCAGTGCCATGCCGAGTACTACTTCGTGCCGGCGGGCAAGAAAGTCGTCTTCCCCTGGGCCGAGGGGCTTCACCCCGAGCAGATGTACAATTACTATGCGTACAAGCCCAACGGCTTCGAGATGGACTGGAAGCACCCCGACTCGGAGGCCAAGATGCTCAAGGCCCAGCACCCCGATTTCGAGATCTGGAGCGGGGGCGTCCATGCCGGGTCCGGTGTGTCCTGCGCCGACTGTCACATGCCGTACATGAAGGTCGACGGCCAGAAGTACACCTCCCATTGGGTGACGAGCCCCATGAAGCACGGCAAGGAAGCCTGCCGAACCTGCCACACCCAGGGCGAGCAATGGCTGCTCGAGCGGGTGAAGACGATTCAGACCAACGTCTGGGAGATGCAGCACAAGGCGGGGGAGACGGTGGCGAAGGCCCACCAGGCCGTCGGAAAAGCGTCAAAGAACGCCAGGGCAAACAAGGCGGAACTTGACAAGGCCCGTGAACTCATCCGGAAGGCACAGTGGTACTGGGATTACGTGGCCGCCGAGAACAGCATGGGGTTCCACAACCCGACCATGGTGCTGAACACCCTCGGGCGCTCCGTCGACCTGGCCTACCAGGCCATCCTCACGGCCGAGCGGGCCTCGGGCGGGCGGTAAACCGATGAATCCAAATCCCCCTCTTTCCCCTTTGCAAAAAGGGGATGAAGGGGGATTTTTCTTGACCGGCCATGTCGCAGCCCCTACACTTCTCCAGTCGCCGTATACGGAATCCGGAGGATTGGATGGACTGCAAAAAGGAAAAGAACCTCACCCTCTGCAACTGCTCCTACGATCCCTGCTCCCGCAAGGGGATCTGCTGCGAGTGCATCGAGTACCACGTCAGGAAGCGCCAGCTTCCCGGCTGCTGCTTCCCGAAGGACGCCGAGAAAACCTACAACCGCTCCTTCGAGCATTTCGCGAAGCTCGTGGCGGACAAGCGGGTCTGACAGGGTCCGCCATGGTCAAGCGCAGCGCCGGATTGCTACTCTACCGCCTCCGCGAGGGGGCGCTGGAGGTCTTCCTCGTCCATCCCGGAGGTCCCTTCTGGGCGAAAAAAGACATCGGGGCCTGGTCGATCCCAAAGGGCGAGATCGGCGAGGGCGAGGAACCGCTCGAAGCGGCGCGCAGGGAATTCGAGGAGGAGACGGGGTTCCGGCCCGAGGGGGTGTTTCGCGAGCTGTTGCCCGTCAGGCAGAGAAGCGGAAAGACGGTTTATGCCTGGGCCGTCGAGGGCGACTGCGACCCGGCGGCCATCCGGAGCAACACCTTTCCCCTGGAGTGGCCGCCGCGATCGGGCAGAGTTCTGGACATCCCGGAGGTGGATCGGGGAGGGTGGTTCGGCATTCCGCAGGCCCGTGAGAAGATCCTCGACGGACAGCGGCCGCTGCTGGCACAGCTGGAACTCATCCTGCGGGATGAAGGCAAAGAACGGCAAGGAGGTCTACAGGATCCATGAAAGCAAAGCCTGTTCGGACCAGATCTTCCGATGCGGCAACAATACGGCGGTGCGCGGCGACTCCACCGTGCGCGTGCTCAGCCTTTGCGGCCAGCCCGATTTCAAGGAGCAGCTGGGTGACAAGGGGGAAGGCACGGTTGTCAAGTCGGACCAGGGCGTTGCATCTTTCAAAGGGGAAAAGAAGCGCGTGGAGAAATGGCACTATAACCGTGGCGTGGGTGATTACATTTACGCTCTGACCTTCGAGAACGGCGTGCTCGAAAGCGTGGAGAGCACAGGGCGGGGATATTAGGTGAAAGGAGGAGATCCATGCAGTTTCTGGTGATTGGCTACGACGG
>JALOPC010000160.1 GCA_025454095.1 Syntrophales bacterium
CACTTCGACCGTGGCCTATTTCAAGAATCTTTCCGAAGAGCTGGGAATGCCCTATCAGAACCTCATCAACCTGTACCTCAGGGACTGCGCACTGAACCAGCGGAAGCTGAAGCTCAAATGGGCCTCGTGACCCGAACCCGCACAAACGAACGCACCCCCGGCCTTCAGTCGCTGAACACCGCCATCACCGCCTCGGCCATGAGCCGGTAGCCCGCCACCGTCGGGTGCACCCCGTCGAACGGGGAGGGAGAGGGGGCCGACCCCTCCTTCCCCATCCCGACAGTAGAGCGATCAAAACCGGAAGGGCCGACCCCTCCTTCCCCATCCCGACAGTAGAGCGATCAAAACCGGAACGTCACACCGGCCAGAAACGAGAGATCCGTCTCCGGGCCGTTGAGCCCCCACTTCACACCGGCATCGATATCCAGCATCTCTGACACGGACCAGATCACCCCGCCCAGGATGAAGGCCGGCGGCGTGTCGGACGCCGCGTCCGCGTTTCTCTCCGCGCCGACGTTGGCGACGAACTTCCACGACTCCGCGAGCTTGTATTCCGCGGCAAGGGACGCGTTCCAGATATCGTCCCGGTTTGCTTCTCGATCCGCCTCCAGTTTGTAGTCACTGTGCGTGGCGCCCAGGTTGAAATGAAAAGCCCAGGGGCCCATTGCATAGGTCGTAATCAGGTTGACCCCGCAGGATGCCCGGCCGTTGCCCAGGCCCTTCTCTTCGTCCCCCGTTGGGAGCGTGACGGAAGGCTTGACGGCGAGCGACAGCCCGCCCTGCTCGAAAAATCGCCACTTGAGCGCGATCAGCAGATCGGCGAACCCGTCCCGGCGGACGGTCTCGCCGTCTTTCGCGCGGATCCAGGCATAGGGGACTTCGAGAACCAGGTCGAGCGGGTCCAACAGGCCGCGGGTCAGAACAGCCTTCGCTTCCCAGCCCTCGGTTCTCACTCCCCCTTCGTCGTCCTGGTCGATCCGGCCCGTCAACTCGATCTGCGTCTTCCCCTTCCCCTGCGTGCCGGTGTCGTCGGTGATCAGCGGGTGAGCGCCAAAGGCGGGATTCTCTGCAAGTAAAAATGCTGCGACCAGGCACATCACGAACCGGCAACGGTTCCCATTGCTGTTCATCAACCATCTTCGCTGTTCGTTCACTGCACATTCTCCTTCGTGTCTTGTTGATTCATGCACGCGCATCGTTCCGCGTCATTGCTGCCGGGATTCGAAATCCATGGGTCCGGCGCCACAAAAAAAGGGCGCCACGGACCAAGCCTTCTCAGGCCGTGTCCGCCGCGCCCTCACTTCCCGGATCCGCAGTCCGGGCCGTAGGTCGTATGAACGGGTTTAGAATCCGGTCATCCGTCTATTTGATGGTTAAGGCTCCCGCATCGGTTCCCTGCGCTTCACGGCTTCAGCGGGAACAAAGGCATCACGCAGAATCTTCCGGATCTCGGTTTCAACGGGGTTGTCCGCCAACAGCCCCGACCGGCAGTTGATCCGGCCGCAGCCCCTCCGCTTCAATCGCTCCAGGGAGTCTGGGGACCATAATTTCACAAATCGGCTGTCTTCACTGCACATGACGATGTTCCTTTCCCGAATCGGATTTTCAGGGGTCAGGCGGCTTCCGCCAGCACCCGGATCAGTTTCTTTCTCAACGCCTCGAGACGCGGCGATTTGAAGGCCCGCCTCGAGTCCTCCAGTACGTCGATCGCCTCCACGAGGGTCTCCCGCAGCAGGACTGCGTCTCGACAATCGAAGGAAAGGCAACAAGGCAGAGACCCGCCGTCTTTTTGGCTCAGGCACTCGAGCAGGCGCTCGTGCTCCCGGAGCCTCTCCTGGATGTCGCGGACGCTTTTGGCCAATGCCTCCTGCGCGCTCATTTCCTGTCCCCCCGCATCATGGGCAGGACGTCGGCAGAACAGCGGGGTTGCCTTCCACCCTGACCGCTGCCGCAGCCATGAGGCCCGCAGCACCGGCATCCCGCTGCCTTTCCCGTCAACGCCCGGTAAAGGGGCTGTCCGGCCGTGATCAGCACGATGCCGACAAGCAAACCGGCGATGATTTGTTCAAGCAGGTTTTCAA
Source organism: Syntrophales bacterium (assembly GCA_025454095.1). Classification (GTDB taxonomy): domain Bacteria; phylum Desulfobacterota; class Syntrophia; order Syntrophales; family UBA2192; genus UBA2192. The sequence continues at coordinate 2,082 of JALOPC010000160.1, forward strand.
CCATCGGTGTACGTTCGTTACCTCCAGAATGTTTAGTATACTTTACAAAGTTAGGAATGACTAAATAACACCGCAAAAAAAATTCCCCTTCTTGAATCCTGTCAGCCTTGCCCCGGCCGATTTCTATTTCTTACTCACCCTCCGGCCCTTGGCAACTTTCTGTTGACGCGGTAGGCTGTCTTCATTCCGTTGCGGTTCCAAGTTCCGATTGCATTGATATCCCGACCCGGCAAGCCATTTGCCGCCGCCGCTCGGACAGGTCTCGACAAATTTGGCAAACTGGATAAACCGTTCCAGGATGATGTCGGGAATCGAGTGCTCCATCTTGCAGGCCGCCTCGTCGGCATCCCTTTCATTCACCGCCAGAACCTGGACGAAGAAATTCCTCAGCACCTCATGACGGTGGACAACATCCTGCGCGGCGGTGTTCCCCTCGGCGGTCAGGGTGACCACATCGTAGGGCGAGTAATGGATCAAACCCTTATCGGCAAGGGCGCGCAGGGCTCCCGTCACCGACGCGTAACTGACATTCAACTGCCTTGCGATGTCCCTCGGCCGGGCCACCTGCTTTTCGGCGATGATGTGAAAGATGGTCTCCAGGTAGTCTTCCAAACTCGCTGTCAGCATCACGGTCGAGGTCATATGGCGTCGCCCCTGTAATTTAGGCTAGGCTAAATTACTATGGTAATTCTAACATGTCAAGCGCTGTTTTATTCGCCTCATTTCGATCGGGGCCCCGCCGGGAGATCCTCAAGAGGATAAAGAAGGAGTAGGGCAGTTAATCCGAAAACACCGCCATCACCGCCTCGGCCATGAGCCGGTAGCCCGCCACCGTCGGGTGAACCCCGTCGAACTGGACGAGTTCCTGGAAGTCGACGGCGCCGGAGAGCACCTGGCGCCGCCAGTGATCGTGCACCCGGGCCACGGGCAGCCCGAATTTTTCCGCCATCTCCTCGAGCTTGCCGTAGAAGGACTTCTCGACGAAATCGTACGAGCCGGGGTCGTCGAGCCAGACGGCCGTGACGAGGACGACCTCGGCCTTCGTGTTCTTCCGGATCCCCGCGATCATCTCCTGGATGTTGCGGCCGAAGAGCTCCGCGCTGTACCCGCAGAAGGCGTCGTTGAGGGCGAACTCCACGAGGACGCAGTCCGGGTCGTAGAAGTAGACGTCGGTCTCGATCCGGTCGAGCCCGCCCGAGGCGGTGTCGCCGGGGACGCCCTTGTTGACGATCTGAAAGGAGGCCTTCGGGTAGCGCTTCCGTAGCATCTCCTTGAGGAAAGCGAGGTACCCCTTGCTGACCATCCAGCCGTAGGTGAGGGAGTCGCCAATGGCGACGATCTTCACGTCCTCGCCCGCATTGAGTTTCGCGATCGTCTTCTCCGCCCGGATCATGCCCGCCTCCCGTGGAAAAAGGTCTACGGGAAAATACCCGATCTGCCGATAACTGTCGAGTGAAAAGGCCGGCCCGCCCGCTGCATGGTAATTGCATGATTCCGATGTTCGGACGCGTGTTTCGCAGCAATTCACACGGGAGGAAAGAATACGATGGGGACGGACAATCTGATTTTCCTGGAAGTGCTGGAGTGGTTCGACGAGACGGGGCAGGAACTCGTCCACCGCATCCCCCAGAAGGGTTCCGGCGAGATCAAGTACGGCGCCCAGCTCACCGTGCGGGAGAGCCAGTCGGCCGTGTTCTTCTACCAGGGCAGGGCCTACGACGCCTTCGGGCCGGGACGGCACACGCTCTCGACCCTCAACATCCCCATCCTCACCAAGGTCCTCAGCATCCCTTGGGGCATGACGAGCCCCCTGCGCGCCGAGGTCTACTTCGTCAACATGAAGCTGTTCCCCAACCTCAAGTGGGGGACCCGCGACCCCGTCGCCTTCCGGGACTCCGAGCTGGGTCTCATCCGCCTGAGGGCCCACGGCGCCTACAGCATCCAGGTGCTGCAGCCCGCCCTGCTGATCAACCGCCTCGTCGGCACGCAGGGCATGTACGGCACCCCGGAGATCGAGGACTACCTGAGCCAGGCCATCGTCTCGCGCTTCAACGACCTGATGGGCGAAACGATCGACACGGTCTTCAAGCTCCCGGGACGCTACGAAGAGCTCTCCGCCGGGCTCGTGAAGCGGCTCCAGGAGGATTTCAGCCATTTCGGCCTGGGGCTGCAGGCCCTCTACATCAACTCCATCACGCCGCCGGCGGAGGTGCAGAAGGCCATCGACGACAAGAGCCGCTTGGCCGTCTTCGACGACGTGAACAAGCTGCTCAAGGTAAAGGCCGCGATGGCCCTCGAGAAGGCCGCCGAGACGAAGACCGAGGCGGGCGCGGCGCTGGGCATGGGCTTGGGGCTCATGATGCCCGCCTTCTACGCGGAGTACATGAGGCAGGGCGGCCAGGCAGCCGCCATGACGTGCCCGGAGTGCAAGGGCCCCGTGTCGGCCGACGCGAAGTTCTGCGCGGGCTGCGGCCACCAGCTCGTCGTCTTCGGCCAATGCCCCCGGTGCGGCAAGAACCTGACGCCCCACGCGAAATTCTGTTCGCGCTGCGGCAGCCCCGCCGGCGAGGCCCCGGGCCCGAAGCCATGCCCGCAATGCAAGGCCGAAAACCTGCCCGACTCGGTGTACTGCAACCACTGTGGAAACAAGATCGGATAGCCGTCGCTGGCAGATCGATTTCCAGTGCCCCCGCTGCGCAGGGGCCGTGAGCCTCGAGGAGACGGAGCGGATCTTCACCTGCGCCTGGTGCCGGGTGAAACTCTGCCTCGGCCACCTCGGCCCCCTGGAGTGCGTCATCCCCCCGCCGG
>JALOPC010000161.1 GCA_025454095.1 Syntrophales bacterium
CAGCAGCTCATCGACGAGATCGCCGTGCTGCGCCGGAGAATCAAGCGGCTGGAGAAATCCGAACCGCAGCGCAGCAAGGCGGAGGAGGCGCTGCGGGAGAGCGAGGAAAAATACCGCAACCTCGTCGAATCCACGCTGGATCTCATCTTCGTCGTCAACGAGCAGGGAAACTACACCTACGTCAATCCCCGGTTCGAGATCGTCACGGGGTACGCGGCCTCGGAACTGGTCGGCAACCCGTTCACCGATGTCGTCGCGCCGGAGTACATCGAGTCCACGATCGAGCGGTTCAGGAGAGGGATCCGGGGCCAGGACACCCCGCCCTACGAGGCAGAGCTGCTGCACAAGAACGGGGAGCGGGTCCCTGTGGAGTTTCTCGTGACGACCCGGCACGACGCCGCAGGCAGGGCAACGGGACGCTTCGGCATCGGCCGCGACATCACGGAGCGCAGAAAAGCCGACGACGCCCTGCGGCAGATCGCCGCGGACCTGGCCAAGGCGCAGGAACTGGCCCATGTCGGCAGCTGGCGCTACGGCAGGGACACGAAACGCTCCCTGTGGTCCGGGGAGATGTTCCGGATCCTCGGGCTGGACCCGGGGCAGGGCGAGGCGTTCGACGGCAACCTCGAACCGTTCGTCCATGCCGGCGATTGGCCCCGGCTGCGCGCCTCGATCCGGGCGGTGCTCGACGGAACGCCCTACGGGCTGGAGATACGGGTCCTGCGACCCGACGGATCGACGCGACATGTCTTTGCGATGGGAGAGGCCGAGCGCGGGCCGGACGGGAAGGTCAAGGGGTTCTTCAGCACCATGCAGGACATCACCGAGCGCAAGCAGGTGGAGAAAACCCTGAGGGAGCAGCAGGAACAGCTCCGGACGCTCTCGGTTCAGCTCTCGGAAGCCGAAGAGAGCGAGCGGAGAAGGATCGCCCGGGAGTTGCACGACCAGGTGGGGCAGAACCTGACGGTCGTCGGGATCAACCTCAACGTGCTGAGGTCCCTGCTGCCCGCGGAGGGCATGAACCCGGTGCCCGCGAGACTGCTCGAGGATTCCGCAACACTGGTCGAGCAGACCACGGAGTACACCCGCAGCCTGATGTCGGACCTGAGGCCGCCGGACATGGACGACTACGGCCTCGTCGCCTCCATCCGCTGGTACAGCGAGCGGTTTTCGCTGCGGACCGGCGTCGAGGTCGTCATGGAGGGCGAGGAAATCCGTCCCCGGCCCGCGGCCGCCGTCGAAAACAACCTGTTTCGCATCGTTCAGGAGGTGCTGACCAACATCAGCAAGCACGCGCGGGCCCGCACGGTGAGAATCGGCATCGATAACGCGGAGGGCCGGCTGAGGCTGAGCATCGAGGACGACGGCGTCGGCTTCGATCCGTCCCGGGTGAAGCAGGCGGGAGAGCATCACGGCTGGGGTCTCATGACCATGGCGGAGCGGGCCGAGGTGATCGGCGGCCGTTTCACCCTCGAATCCGGGGAGGGCAGGGGGACCGTCGTGTCGGTGGAGGTGGCCCTGTGAGCATTGCCGTTTTTCTGGCCGATGACCACACGATCGTCCGGGACGGCCTGCGCTACCTGTTGGAGGCGCAGAAGGACATCCGCGTCGTCGGCGAGGCGGGCGACGGCCGCGATGCGGTCCGGAAGGTGAAGACGCTTCAGCCCGACATCGTCATCATGGACATCTTCATGGCGGAGCTCAACGGGATCGAGGCGACGGCGCAGATCTGCCGGGAGTGCCCCTCCACGCGCGTCATCATGCTCTCCATGCAGTCCTCGTCGGAGTCCATCCTGAGAGCCCTGAAAGCCGGTGCGAGCGGCTATCTGCTGAAGGAGTCGGCGGGCCGGGAGCTGGTCAACGCCATCCATGACGTCCACGCGGGCCGGCGCTATCTGAGCTCCAAGGTGTCGGACCAGGTGATCGGCGCCTACCTCAACAAGACGGAAGAAATCCGCGACCCCCTGGCCGCCCTCAGCCGGAGGGAGCGCGAAGTCCTGCAGCTCGTCGTCGAGGGCAAGACCAGCGCGGAGATCGCCGACACCCTCTTCCTTTCCGTCAAGACGATCGAGACCTACCGGAGCCGCCTCATGCAGAAGCTGGGCATCAAGGACATCCCCGGGCTCATCAAATTCGCCATCCAGCACGGCCTGACCTCCCTGGAGTAGGGCGAGCCTCGAAACGGCCACATTTCCGCCTTCCCCCACAGGGAATATCAAACTTCCCCTACAGACGAACCCCCTCTTTTCGGCTACGGGTAGCACGATGAGCCGGGTGCGCTCCGGCAGGGCGCAGCCTCGCGCGGCGGGACGCCTGCCCGATCCGTTTCCCGCCGTCATTCTTTCACCGGGAGAAGGTCCGACATGAATATCCCGAAGAACGTTCGTATCTGCGAGTGCTGGGCGAGAGACGGCATCCAGGGACATCCGCAGATCATCCCGACGGAGAAGAAAATCGAGATCATCAACCGGATGATCGACGTCGGGTTCAAGCGCATCGAAGTGACATCCTTTTCTCACCCGAAGCTGCTCCCGCAGTTTGCGGATTGTCTGGACGTCCTGAAGGGAATCAATCGGAAGAACAGCGACGTCTCCTTTATCGCCATCGTGCCGAACGAAAAAGCCCTGGACCGGCTGCTCGAGGCATCCGAGCAGGGATACGGGGTCCACGAGATCACGGCGATCCTATCGGCCAGCGAGGACCATCTCCTTGCCAACCTCGAGATGACCTTTGCCGAAGTGATGCCGGGACTGTCCAACATCGTCAAGAGGGCCAGAAAGAACGGCCTGAACGTCATCGGCTGCATCGGCACCTCCTTCGGCTGCCCCCTGGCCGGCGAGGTGCCCCTCGAGAAATTGATCGAATTGACGGACTGGTACCTTCAGCAGGGCGCCACCTCGATCATGCTCGGCGACACCACGGGGGAAGCGAACCCGCGGCAGGTGAGAGCCGTGTATCGCCGCATGTACGAACTGTTTCCCGACGTGAACTTCATCGGCCATTTCCACGACACCCGCGGGATGGGCCTGGCAAACACCTTCGCCGCCCTGGAGGAAGGCGTCGTTTACCACGATTGTTCGATCGGTGGCATGGGTGGGCAGCCGGCAACCCGCAGGCCCAAATACCACAAGGGCTACACCGGCAACACCTGCACGGAAGACATGCTCGGCATGATGACGGAAATGGGGATCGACACCGGTCTGGATATTAACCGCGTCCTGGAGATGGCGTGGGACATCGAAAGAATCTGCGGCGGAAATCTCCGCGGACAGGTGACCCGCAGCCGTCCGGTCAGGCACAGAAGCAAGGATGTGCTGACTCTCGACGGGTTGACCGTGGGCCGGGATATCCCCGCCGCCCTCGTTTCCGCCGGCCGCAGAATATCCGCCGAGCCGATGGACCCGGAGGCCATCAAGGAATGGGTCGTTCGGGAGGCGCTGGAAAAAAATTGGCCGCTGCCGGAGCGCATGAAGATCAACACCGGGGCTCTCGAGACCAAAGGGGACATGGACAGGAAGACCATTCTGGTCACGACGCTTTCCGTCCTGAAAAAGGAAGGCGCAACGGCATGCCTGAAAGTTCTGAGCCAGAAATCGAACGGCGACGTCTATCTCGATGGAACCGTAGAGCTTGAATTCTGAAAGGACGGCGGCATATGGACAAACCGGAACTCGTCTTTTCCGATCTGGGCGTCGGGAAGAAATTCAGGGCCCTCACGTATCCGGTCACCCGGGATCTCGTACGGACATTCATCGACGTCGTGGGGGACGATAACCCGTTGTACGAAAAAGGGCTGCGGGACGGCGCGATCGCCCCTCCCGGTCTTGCGGCCATCTACGCGCGGCTCTCCTATCTGCAGGATCATGTCATGCCGGCGGGAGGTGTGCTGGCGAAGCAGGAATTCGAGTTCGTGGCCCCGATCCTTGTGGGGGACACCCTGGCGGTGAACGCCGAGGTCGTCGAGAGTTATGTGGACGAAAAGGCCAGGAAGAGGGTGACGCAGTTGATCCATGCGAGAAATCAGAAGCATGAAGTGGTCACGACCATACGCCTCTCCGTCATATGGCCCAAGTAAAGGAGTGAACCATGCCGGCGCACGTCAAGGTCGGGGACACCCTGCCGAGTCTGGAGAAGGTGATCAGCCAGGAGCGGATCAACCGGTGGGCGGAACTATCGGGCGATTTCAACCTGCTGCACGTCGATCCTGCCTATGCCGCGAAAACCCCCTTCAAGGGAACCATCGCCCACGGCCCGATGTCCCTGGCATTTCTCAATGAGCTCATGATGCTGTGCTTTGGAATGGATTGGCTGAGCGGGGGGATCCTCGCAGATGTCCGCTTCGTATCGCCCGTTCGCCCGGGAGACCGGATAACCGTGAAAGGCGTCGTCACGGCGATCTCCAATCGGCAGGATCGGCGCTATGCGGAGTGCGAGTTGTTCGTGGAGAAGCAGGATGGGACGAAAGCCGTCGTCGGGCGGGGCATTTCTCCGATGCGGACATCCGGGTAAACCCTGAAAGAGGACATGGCGGAGTGCAGCATGATGAAAATCGTACCCGCGGAAAAGGCTGTCGGCCTCATCGAATCGAAGCAGCGGATCGTGCTTCCCCTCTGCTGCGGTCTGCCCCAGACCCTGATGTCGAGATTGTCAGCGGCCTCCAGATCAAATACCCCTTTCTGGAGAAAGGGCTGGAGCGATCCTTTTCCTACAGGACGTGGCAGTGCGCCCCGCCGATACGGGGCCATTTGAAAAAGGGAACCGTGAAATACATCCCCATGCGGCAGGGGGATGCGGTTCGCGTGTTTTCGCGCAACGGGATCTGGCCGGTCGATGCGGCCATGATCCAGGTCTCGCCGCCCGACAAGGACGGGTACTGCAGCCTGGGGGTCTCGATCGGGCACACCCTCCCTCTGGCGCGGCAGGCGAAAATCGTCATTGCCGAGATCAATCGGCGGATGCCCCGCGTGCTGGGCAAGGGTTTCATCCACGTCTCGGAAATCGATTGCGCCGTCGAAACCGACCGCCCGCTCCTGGAGTACACGTCGTCGGGCAAGCAGGAGGAGCGCGAGGTGACGATCGGCAAATATGTCGCCGATCTCATCGAGGACGGTTCGACGCTCCAGATCGGCATCGGGGCCATTCCCGATGCCGTGTTGAGTTACCTGTTGAAGAAAAAAGACCTTCGTTTCTACGGGATGGGGATCGACCGATTCGCCGACCTCGTCGAGGCGGGAGTTGTGGAGCGGAAAAACACGCCGAGCATCGTTGTCACGGAGATTCTCGGCACGGAAAGAATATTTCAATTCGTGCACGACAACCCGATGGTCGAGGGCAGAGCCCTGCCGGAAACCATCAACTCGAGGGTGGCCGGACAGATACCCAATTTCTGCTCGCTGTTGTCGGCCATCGAGATCGATCTGACGGGCCAGGTGAATTCGGAAACGGTGAGGGGTTCCCAGATCAGCGCGATCGGCGGAAGCTTCGATTTTCTCCAGGGGGCCCTGTTCTCGGAAGGGGGAAAATCCGTCATCGCGATGACCTCCACCACGCCGGACGACCAGTTTTCGCGGATCGTTCCGCAGCTGCCGCTGGGCTCCGCCGTGACCATCCCGCGCCATTCCGTCGATTATATCGTCACGGAGTATGGCGTCGCCCGGTTGCAGGGCACGTCTCTCCGCGAGCGGGCAGCCATGCTTGTCGACATTGCGCATCCCAAATTCAGGGATGCTCTCAGGGCGGAGATGAATACCCTGTACTGACGGATCGAACTCTCCGGCAGGCAAAAATCGGCAGGCAAAAATCCTTACATCGTGATACAGGGAAACGACGTGGTCCCGTCACGATCCAGGCTGTTTCATTTCTTCCCGGGTTTTGACTAACCGCAAGCACCGAAGGATTGGAAGGAGACCGTACAATGGCGGAGTCGCCCGAGAAGCAATCGAGCCGCCGGCAGAAAAAAGAGCAGGAGTACCGGGAGAACCGGGAGCACTGGCTTGCCGAAGAGCGGAAGATCCACGAGCTGTGGGAGAGGGCCTACAACCCGGGAGGCCAGGCCCAGAACGACCGGCTGGCCCAGCAGGGCAAGAAGCCCCCCCGCCAGCTCGTCCGCCAGCTGATCGACCCGGGAACGGAGTTCTTCGAGCTGAGCCGCGGCGCGGGCTTCGGGATCGGCTACGAGGGCGTCAACGACGTCCCCTCCGCCGGTCTCGTCACGGGGATCGGCAAGATCCACGGCAACTGGGTCATGATCCTCGCCAACGACAGCCGCGTGAGCGCCGGGGCCTACTACCCCATCAGCTGCAAGAAG
>JALOPC010000162.1 GCA_025454095.1 Syntrophales bacterium
AAGTCCTTCGCGAGGCTCTGCGAGGCTTTCGCGAAGTCGCGCCCCACGGCGCGCAACCTCTTCTGGGCCATCGAGCGGATGAAGCGCCGCTTCGACGAGACCCTCCCCTCGGGGATTGCGGCAATGAAGAAGGCCCTCGTCGAGGAGGCCGTCGCGATCGGCGAGGAGGACATCGAGATCAACCGCCGCATCGGTCTCAACGGCAAGGCCTTCATCCGCGACGGCGACAACATCCTCACCCACTGCAACGCCGGCGCCCTGGCCACGGCCGGCTACGGGACGGCCCTGGGCGTCATCCGGGCGGCCCGCGAGGACGGGAGGAAGCTCCACGTCTTCGTCGACGAGACGCGCCCCGTTCTCCAGGGGGCGAGGCTGACCTGCTGGGAGCTGCTCGAGGACCGCATCCCCGCGACGCTCATCACGGACAACATGGCGGGCTTCCTCATGGCCCAGGGCAGGGTCAACCTCGTCATCGTCGGGGCCGACCGCATCGCCGCCAACGGCGACACGGCCAACAAGATCGGGACCTATTCGCTCGCGATCCTCGCGAAGGAGCACGCCATTCCCTTCTACGTGGCGGCCCCGCTGTCCACGATCGACCGCTCCATTGCCGACGGCGGCGGCATCCCCATCGAGGAGCGCCACGCGGGCGAAGTGCGGGAGCTTCACGGCGTCCGGACGGCCCCCGAAAAGGTCGGCGTCTACAACCCCGCCTTCGACGTCACCCCCCACCGCTACATCACGGCCATCGTCACCGAGGCCGGCGTGGCGAAAAAACCCTTCGGCCCCTCGATCCGCCGGCTGTTCCAGTCTGCCGGACCGCGAACTTGACAAGCGCCGCGGGCCGCTGCTATCCTGACGGCGGCGAATTTCTTCCCAACCTGTACGCAATCGCCGATCGGACCCGAGTCCCCGTCCCGGGACGGGGAGCCCCCTCTCAACCGAAACCTCTGGAAGGAGGTCGACCATGAACTCCGAGCAGATGAAAGCGTTCCTGGCCGGGCTCTGCGTTGCGGGTCTTCTCTCCGGGGCAAGCCTCATCCTGGGCGGCTGCGCCACGCCGGGCAAGTCGTCCTGAAGCTCCTGAAGCGCGAAGCAGGGTGCAGGTGGCACCCCACAGCAGGAGAAGAAGGCAGACCCGCCGCAGCCGCCGCCCGGCTCCAGCGGGTGACCCGCACGGAAATAGTGCAGGTTGCACTACAACCGATTGTCCAAAACGGCTGAAGACAGGCCGGCAGAAGACCGCCGCACCGGCGGCAGAAGGCCTGGAAACGATTCCGAATGCGGGATGCGGGTGGCGATCCCCCAATCCCGGGATGGGGCGAACGCCATGCCGCACCCGTCATCGCAACCCCTGGAAACCCTCTACCCCCGGTGCCGGGCGCTGCTGGGCGCCCGCCGCTGGGAGCGTCTTGCCGCCTCCTGCGCCGACCCCCCGGGGCTTGCCGCCCTGCTGGAGCGAACCGCCCTTCCGAAAGGGGTTCCCCCGTTTATCGCCGATCTGGCCCGGCTCGAGTGGGCCGTTCACGAGGTGCGGGCCGAGACGATCCCGCCCGCCGTCTGCCTTGGGTCCCCGACGCTGAACCCTGCAATGAAACTGCTCGCCCTGACGTGGAGGGGTCTTTCCGCCTGGAGGGACGCACAGAAAGGGAAGCCGGCCCTGCCGAAGCGGGGGGACGAGGCCGTCCTGGTCTGGAAGCGGCCGGAGACGGGGGAGATCGTCGCCAGAAGGGCTTCCGACGAGGACCTGCTCGTGCTCAAGATGACCCTCGAGGGGATCAAGCCCGAGGAGGTCGCCGCGACGGGCTCGATCCCCGTGGGCGCCGTAGACGGGGCCCTGCGGCGGGCCGCCGAACAGGGCCTGCTGCTGATGCCGGCCTCGCGGATCCGGCGGGACCCCGCCGTCTTTGCCGCCTGCGCGGGCGAGGAGTTCCTCTCTTCGCCCGTGTTCACCCTCCAGTGGCACATCACCCAGGCCTGCGACCTCAAGTGCAGGCACTGCTACGACCGGAGCCGCCGCTCCGCCCTGACGATGAAGACGGCCCTGCGGGTGCTCGACGAGATGAGGGCGTTCTGCCGCGAGCGCTTCGTGGGCGGGCAGGTGACGTTCAGCGGGGGCAACCCCCTTCTGTACCCGCGATTCCTCGACCTCTACCGCGCCGCCGTCGACCGGGGGTTCTACACGGTCATCCTGGGCAACCCCGCCCCGAGGGAGACGATCGCGCGGATCGTGGAGATCCGAAGGCCCGACGCCTTCCAGGTGAGCCTCGAGGGTCTCGAAGCCCACAACGACGGCATCCGCGGGAGGGGAACCTTCCGCCGCGCCCTCGAGTTTCTCGATGTCCTCCGGGAGTTCGGCATCTACTCCATGGTGATGCTGACGCTCACGCGGGACAACCTCGACCAGGTCCTCCCGCTGGCCGATCTGCTGCGGAACCGCGCGGACCTGTTCTCGTTCAACCGCCTGGCCCTGGTCGGGGAGGGAGCCTCGCTGTCCCTGCCCGGCCGCGCGGACTACGTCGCTTTCCTGGCCGCCTACCTGGAGTCGGCGAAGCGCAACCCCGTGATGGGTCTCAAGGACAACCTCCTGAACATTCACCGGCACGCCTGCGGGGAGCCTCTTTTCGGCGGCTGCGCGGGTTTCGGCTGCGGGGCTGCCTTCAACTTCCTCACGCTGCTGCCCGACGGAGAGGTCCACGCCTGCCGGAAGTTCCCCTCCCTGATCGGCAACCTCCGCAAGCAGCGCCTTGCGGAGGTCTACGACTCCGAACTGGCGCGCCGCTACCGGGCCGGCTCCGAGGCCTGCCGGGGGTGTGCCCTCCGCGCCGTCTGCGGGGGCTGCCTGGCCTCCACGTACAGCTTCGGGCTCGACGTCTTCAGCCGCCGCGACCCCTACTGCTTCATGGACCGGAAAACGCGCGCGCCTGCGACCCCCGGGACGGTGCCCCGCCGCGATGCATAAAATGCTGTATTCGCCGGCGGCAATCTGGTAAAAGGGCCGCTGATCCCAACGGCTGGAGGTTTTCCCCGCGCGGTGCCCGGCAAACTCTTTCTCTTCGACTTCGACGGCGTCCTCGTCGACTCCCTGGCGCTCTACGAAAACTCGGTCAACGTCTGTCTCGAGCGCATCGGCTGGCCCCCCATCGGGACCCGCGAGGAGTTCCTCGACCTCTTCGAAGACAACTTCTACAGCGCCATCGCGAAGCGCGGCATCGACGTGGACGCGTTCATGGCCGCCTCCAAGGCGGTGACCCCCACGCTCGACTACGGCATCGTGCGGCCCGTCACGGAGCTGCTCCCCGTGCTGGCGGAGATGAAGGCGCGTCACGGGCTCGTCATCATCTCCTCGAACTCCTCCTTCGCGATCCGGCTCATGCTCGCGAAGTTCGGCTTCGAGCCCTACTTCGACGACATCCTGGGGGCCGATTTCAACTTCAGCAAGATCGAGAAGATTCTGTACGCCAAGGGGCATTTCGGGACGGACTCCCGGCACACCTGGTACGTCTGCGACACGGCGGGGGACATCCGGGAGGCGCGCGAGGCGGGCGTGATGACCGCGGCGGTCACCTGGGGCTGGCACCCGCGGGAGAGGCTCGAGCGGGCCCGGCCGGACGCGATGATCGAGAAGCCCGCAGACCTGCTCACCCTCTGAGGGCAAGCCGTCCCTGCGGGCGAATGCCGTTGACAGGGTTCCCGCGGGGCGTTATAAATAGACAGGCGCTGTACGCGCACGACCGCTCATTCCCCAACCCGCTCCGATTCCTTCTCCTATTCGCCCGCTCTCCCGAACCTGCTTCCTTCCCCGACAGCTCGCCCCGTTCCGGACACACAGCGCGCGCATTTTGGAAGGAGGTGATTCGCATGTTCGAGCCGAAACGAATCCTGGTGCCGACGGATTTTTCCGAGGATTCCGACCGGGCGCTGCGGGAGGCGGTCGACATTGCCGCAACCTCCCGCGGGAAGGTTTACCTGCTTCATGTGGACCGGCGGTTGCCGCTGGCCGTCGGGGATGCCGTCATCGATCCGGAGGTGATCGCCGCGGTGGAGCGAGACGACGAGCGGCATGCGCGGCAGAGGATGCTCGAGGCCATCGGCAAGGTGGCATCGCAAGCCGACGTCGAGATCGAGATCGACGAGCGCCACGGGGGGACCCTGGAGGAGATCGCGGCCTACATGAGGGACAAGCTGATCGATCTCGTGGTCATCGGGCCTCACACCCGGAAAGGGCTGATAAAAGTTCTGCAGGCAAGCGTCACGGAAAAGCTGATGAAGGACATCGCGTGTCCGATGCTCGTCCTGCCGGCCCACGCATGAGCCGAATGCCGTTCGCGCCGACACCCCCGTGCGGAAGTCCGCCTTCCGCATGAAAGAGGATGTTTGTGCATCCGTCCGGTCAGAGGTCCCAGGCCCGCCGCAGCCTCTCCCGGCCGTCGAAAAGAAGCCGGATGTAGTCCGTTTCCATCTCCACCATCTCCCCGTCTTTTTTTCTCATCCAGTCCGACAGCCAGGCGAAACGCAGCGCCGTCACGAATTCGGGAAGCACCGCAAACCCCGATGCATCGAAGCGGCCCGATGCCCGCAGCTCCCCGATGAACGACAGGGCCATGGGCCCCGCAAGGCCTCC
>JALOPC010000163.1 GCA_025454095.1 Syntrophales bacterium
TTCACGAAAGGCGCCGGGTTCGACGTGCTGAGGGGGGAGGTGCGCGATGTGGGCGGGGTTCTCACCCTCGTCGGCGTGGACGACCCGGCGGGGCGCGGCTTCGACTTGAGAGGCCGCAGCGACGGGGAACGCGACCTGATGGCCGGCTTGTCGCGGGACCGCTTTGTCCTGTTTCTGAAGCACCGGCCCGTCATCGAGGAGGAATCGCTGGGGCTCTTCGACCTGCAGCTCTCCGGCCACACGCACCGGGGGCAGATCTTTCCCTTCAACCACGTCGTCGACCTGTATTTTTCCCGCTCCAGCGGGCTTCACGATCTCGGCCACTCCCACATCTACGTGAGCCGCGGTTCGGGAACCTGGGGCCCGCCGATCCGATTCCTCGCCCCGCCGGAGGTGACGGTGATCGAGATCGTCAACCGGAAACGCGCCACGAACTGAGGGAGGTTGCGGTATCATGCTCAGCCCGTCCGACATCGAATACATCCGTTCCCGGGGCACGACGGAAGAGAAGATCGCGCGGCAGATCGAGAGGTTCCGGCGGGGCGCAACCGCGGTGACTCTCGACAGGCCGGCCACGGTCGGCGACGGGATCGTCAGGGTTGCCGAGGACGAGAAGCCGCGCCTGGCCGCCCTTCACGACGAGGCGGCCCGGGCCGGGCGCTGCCTCAAGTTCGTCCCCGCATCGGGTGCCGCCACGCGCATGTTCAAGGACTGGCACGCCGTTCTCAACCGGGGCGGGTTCGGCAGCCGCGCGGAGTTCGACGCCTTCGCGGAGAGCCTGCCGCGCTATGCCTTTTACGGGGATCTGCGCGAGGTCCTGTCGAGAGCCGGGCGCGTCGAGGCGAAGCCCGGAGCCGTCGGCGCGGAGCGGGAGATCCTCGATTTCATCCTCAACGACCGGGGGCTCAACTACGCCTGCAAGCCCAAGGCGCTCCTGAAATTCCATCGGTACGCCGACGCCGCGCGAACGGCCCTGGAGGAACATCTCGTGGAAGCGGCCCTGTACGTGAAGGACGCGCAGGGCCTCTGCCGCGTTCACGTGACGGTCTCCGCGGAGCACCTGGAGCCGGTGCGGGAATTGATCCGGCAGGTGCGCGGCGACCACGAGCGGCGCCTCGGCGTGCGTTACGATATCGGGCTCTCCGTCCAGAGCGAATCCACGGACACGATCGCCGTCGATCTCGACAACCGGCCGTTCCGTGCGCGCGACGGCCGCCTCCTGTTCCGGCCCGGCGGGCACGGCGCGCTGCTGTACAACCTCCACGCGATCCAGGGGGACATCGTGTTCGTCAAGAACATCGACAACGTCGTGCCGGACCGCCTCAAGGACACGACGGTCCTCTACAAGAAGATCCTCGGGGGCTGCCTCGTCGCCCTGCAGCGGGAGTTGTTCGGCCGCCTCCGGGCGCTGTCGGACCCGTCGGCCGGCGAAGCCCCGGTGGACGAGGCCGCCCGGTTCGCTGCCGAGCGCCTGACGTGCCTGCTGCCTCCCGGCTTCGAGGGCAGGCCGCTCGAAGAGCGCAGGGAGATCCTGATGAATGCCCTCGACAGACCTCTGCGCGTCTGCGGCATGGTGAAGAACGAGGGGGAACCGGGCGGGGGGCCCTTCTGGGTGAGAGACCCGGACGGCGGGTGTTCGCTGCAGATCGTCGAGGAGGTCCAGGTGGACAGGAAAAAAACGGGGCAGGCCGACCTCTGGGCCTCGTCCACCCACTTCAACCCCGTCGACCTCGTCTGCGGGGTGCGCGATTTCCGGGGACGTCCCTTCGATCTCGAACGGTTCGTGGCCGCCGATCAGGTGTTCATCTCGGTCAAGTCGCACGAGGGCAGGGACATCAAGGCCCTCGAGCTGCCCGGCCTGTGGAACGGATCCATGGCCCGCTGGCACACCGTGTTCGTCGAGGTCCCTGTCGAGACCTTCAACCCCGTGAAGACCGTCGACGACCTGCTGCGCCCGGCGCATCGGCCCTGAGAACGGTTCGAGGGTAAAGTTAAAAGTGAAGAGAAAAAAAGGATCGGGATGCCTCCCGATCCTTTTTATTCTCTACCCGATACCCGATCCCCTAGACCCGATTCCCTGTTTTCAGATCATCTTGGCCTGCAACTCCGTCTTGTCTGCCGGGGCGACGAGCAGGAACGACGTCTCGCCGCCGCGCCGGCACTTCACGGTGACTTCAGCCGCGTCTTTCGGCGCGTCTCCGTAGGCTGCGCAGATGGCGGCGGCCGAGCGGCAGATCTCCTCCGGCCCGCCCCCGGGAAGCATGCAGAGCGGTCCCGGGAAGTCGCGCATCTGGAAGACGGCGTCCTGTTCGTCGACGAGGGACTCGAGCGACTGGTTGTCCTTCTTGTTTCTCCCGACGATCACCTTGTGCCGCTCGTCGATCCGAATGTGGCGCCCGGCGCTCAACAGTTCCAGGTCCCGCGTCGTGAAGTCGACACGGCGTTCGAACAGGTCCTTGAGGCGCCTCGAAAACATGGGGTCCGTCAGGAGGCAGCCCCCGGCCGGGTTCGAGTACGACGTGATGCCGTACCGTTCGGCCATCTCCATCTGCCGCTTGCGGCCGCGGCCCGAAATGTCGAGGAGGCGCTCCCGGTCCACCTTGCCTTCCCGTTCCGGCAGGGTCTCGGGAAGCAGCCGCGCCGACAGGGGGCGGAGGGTGCGGTCCGCGTATCCCGAGTTTTTCGCCACGACGTGCAGCATCTGCCGGCTCTGCGACATGGGCCGCTGTCCCAGGACCTCCCCGGTGAAGACAAAATCGTACCCCAGCTCCTCCATCTTGTCCCCGGCGATCCGGAGCATGAGGGTGTGACAGTCGATGCAGGGGTTCATGTTTTTCCCGTACCCGTAGCGCGGTGCTCTCACGACGCGGAGATGTTCCTCGGTGATGTCGAGGACCCGAAGCGGCAGGCCGATCATGTCGGCCGCCGCGCGCGCCTTTCCGGCGCCGAAAAACGGGGTGCGGAAGGTCAGGCCCAGCACCTCGATCCCCTGCTCCTGGATCAGCTTGACCGAGACGATGCTGTCGAGGCCTCCCGAAAAGAGGGCGATGGCCTTCACGGCTTTCTTCGTTTCCATGGCAGACAACGTATACGTACCTTTCGACTTCAGTTCTTCCTATCTTGCGAACTTCTGAACGTCCATTCTTTCAGCTCAGTACAGGACGATCCTGCGGTTCCAGCGCTCGCGGATAAAGGCGCAGATCCCGCGGTCCGCGTCGTCGGGGACGAGATAAAGCGTACCCCCCGCGGACGTGATCCTGAAGGCGCTGAGCGTGAGCGCCCACCGGGGCGGGTCCTCGCCCCCGGGCGGCCGAAATTCCTCCGTCTCCGAGGCGTACGGGACATCGAGTCCCTTGAGCACTTTTTCGACGACGGTCTTCCTGTCGTCGCCGCCCGCGATCAGGATCAGGCCCATTCCCCGCTCGTTGAGCTTGACCTGGACGGGGGATGGCAGGTCGCCGACGTGGATCATGACCGTCCGGGCGCCGATCTGCACGGAGTAATCCGTGCGCAGCGCACGGGGCCCTCCTTCGGTCAAGGCGTCCGGGATCGGGATCTGCTGATCCCGCTTGTAGGCATACCCGAGCGCGTCGAGCAGCGAGCCGGCGAATACCCGGTTGCCTCCGGTCTGCAGGACGGGGACCTCGGCGGGGGCCGGGGTTTCCTGCCGGTCGCGAAGGGTCCCGCTTCCCTCGTCGATTTCGAGGATGGCGACCCCCTTGCCCTCGGCATACCGGGCAAGAGGCGCCGGGATCGGCGGGGAGTGCGTCGGTGCACGGAAGATGCCGGCCAGAATGCGTTCCGCACCGTCGGACGATCTGCGGGCGAGGATCCAGTCCGCGCGGAGCGCGAGGCCTGTGGACGTCCCCAGCGACAGGGCCGCTTCGCGTTTTCGGAACACGTAGTCCCTCGAGGCGCCGAACAGGCGCTCCATCGCGGAAAAGACCCCGTCCCCCGGGTCGTTCAGCACGGTGAAGTTTCCCCAGCGGGCGCGAACGAGGTCCGTCGTTCCGTCGGGTATCCGGCGCCCGAAATCCAGGAAGATCCGGCTGCCGTCGTCTAGCTCCGCCATGGGGATGTCGGCGCAGTCGACGGCGAGGTGTTCCGTCTCGGTGAGCGGCACAAAGTATTTGCCGCTGCGGACGAGCGAGCCGCCGGAGCGCCTCACGACCGCCGAGACGATGTCCAGCTCGCGATCGGTGGGGCAGCAGCAGCGCCTGCCCGGGGTAGATCCGGTCCGGGTCGGAAAGACCGGGGTTGAGCTTCCTGACGAGCCGGATCCACTCGGCCATCTCGCCTGCCGCGATTCCCAGCCGGGCGTGAAGAATCTGCGAGAGGGTGTCCCCCCTGCGCACGACATAGGCCGGCTCGCCCGGTGTGCCGCCGAGTCTGGGCAGCGCGATCCGCTGGCCGGGATAGATCCGGTCGGGGTTGCGGATCTGGGGGTTGAGCTGCCTGAGCTGCCGGCGAACCGAGGCCGACTCCGCCGCGGGCTTGCCGAGCTTTCTCCGGATGATCGTCGAGAGGTTGTCTCCCTTCTGCACGATGTAGACGGGCGGGCTGCTCATGGCCGCCGCTTTCTTTTTCAAGACCAGGTGGGCCGTGTCTTCCTGGGAGAGCGAAACGGGCGGGGCGGAAAGGAGAGCGAGCCCTGCCAGAACGAAACAGGCAGCGCCCAGGCGCAACGTCCGTGGATGCATGTGCGAAACCTCCGACGGCAACGGCGTCGGGCGGTATCTTACCCGCCGCCCCGTGGAATGTCAAACGCCGATCGGCGGGCAAAAAAAGAGCCGTGGCTCGTTCGAGCCACGGCCCCCGTTTGTTCGCGAAAGGTTAAAGGATTACATGCCGCTCTTGAAGTTGTCCCTCATCAGCTCGCGGGCGATGATCATGCGGCGGATTTCGGAGGTGCCGGCGCCGATCTCCCACAGCTTCTGATCCAGGAAGTGACGGGTCACGCCGTACTCGGTGCAGTAGCCGTAACCGCCGTGGATCTGGATGGCGTCGAGACCGATCTTCGTGCCAACCTCGCCGCAGTACAGCAGGGAGGCCGCGGCCATGCGGTCGAGGTCCGTGCCCTTGCCGCCGGACTTGTTCGTCAGCGTGTCGCAGTAGGCGGCGGCGCTGTAGGCCATCCAGCGGGAGGCCTTGTAGCCGCAGTACATGTTCGCCAGCTTCTCCTGGATCGACTGGAAGGAGGCGATGGGCTTGCCGAACTGTACGCGCTCCTGGGAGTACTTCAGGGAGAGCTCGAGGCAGCTTCTCATCGAGCCGAGGGTGCAGCCCGACAGCGTGATGCGCTCGGTGCAGAGGCCGGAGGTCAGAACGGCCACGCCCTTGTTCAGGCCGCCGATCAGGTACTCTTCGGGAAGTTCCATGTCCTCGAAGGTCACCAGACCCGTGGGGGAGGTCCTCATGCCCCACTTCTTGATCTTCTCGACGGACCAGCCCTTCTGCTTCTTGGGGTAGCACATGAACGTGGAGATGCCGTGGGGGCCCTTCTCGGGGTCGGTCTTCGCGTAGAACACCATGAAGTCGGCCAGCGGTCCGTTGGTGATGAAAATCTTGCTGCCGTTGATGATCCACTTGTCGCCCTTCTTGACGGCCTTGGTCGCCATGCTCATGGCGTCGGAGCCGGCGTTGGGCTCGGTGATGCCGAGGCATCCGATGTACTCGCCCGTGCAGGACTTGGGCAGGACGTCCAGCTTCTGCTTCTCCGTCGCGTTGCGGCGGAAGTTGTCGAAGCACAGCGTCTGGCTGGCGCCGACGGTCATGGAGAGAGCGTTGCTCACGCGGGCGATCGTTTCATAGGCCAGCAGGGTTTCCACGTAGCCCATGGCGGCTCCGCCGTACTTCTCCTCGAACACGATGCCGTTGATACCCAGGTTGGCGGTCTCCTTGAAGAGGCCCTCGGGCATCACGTCCAGTTCGTACGCATGCTCCATCTGGGGCTCGAGCCACGTGACGGCCCATTTGTACACGCTGTCCTCGAGCATCTTTTGTTCTTCGGTGAAATTGAAATTCAACGCCATAACCAACTACCTCCCTTTCTTAAAATTTGGCCCCAAAGCGCGAATTACGGATTTCCTGTGCTAGCGCATAGCGTGAGCCTCTGGTGTAAATCGCCTGGGGTGTTCCTCTCTCTGTCTGTCTCAGGCGTGAAGCGGAAACGGTGGGGAATGTCTGCCCGAATGCTCTGCAACGGACATTCGAGCGGCCTGACAAAACGTGTGACCTATACATAAATGCGGCCGTTCTGTCAAGGTTAAAAACACCTCCCGGCGGGGAAATTCGCCGCCTTTCCCGTCGGCGCGGCCTGCGCCGCGGAAGATCCCGCCGTTTCGCACGGGGCCGATTCGGGAACCGATCGCGGCGCTCGTTTCCGCCACATGAGCGTACGTGCGAAAAAAGAACGCATGGTTCGCATATCGCACATACGCTGAACGCCATCCCAGGCTGTCTTGCCGGAAATTGAACGTTTTATGTGCAGAATGTGCACGATTTGGCCCGGCCGATCAGGATTCCGATCCTGGCGGATATTTCTCCGGCAATGCGAGGTTTTTTTCAAGGCATTGAATTAGTTGATGTATATGCGGCATTGCGCCCGCCTTCTGTTTTTGGGGCGCGGTAATTTGTCATGGCATCGTTATTGCTAACTCCGTAAAGGCAGCGCATTAGGAAATACCCAAGACCCTGACAGACCCCAAAATTTCCTGGCGCTTGTTTTGAAAGAGGTCAATCGGTGGATGGTTTTGGTCCCTCCTTTCCATCCACCGATTCCCTTTCAAAAAAGGGTTTCGGCAATGTCGCTGCATCAATACATGGACAAACGAATCAAGCGCTGCCTTTCCAACCCGGCCATCCTCGTGCTCGCGCTGGTCTACCTCTCTTCTTCCGCAAAAAGGCCGAAGGCCGAATTGCCCCACTGGGCCACGCAGGCCCTCTGATCCCCTTGCACAGAATGAAAAAGCCGGCCCCGTCGGGGGCCGGCTTTTTTTTGATGCGCGTCGAGTGAATCGTCGATTACATGATCCCCATGCCCAGCAGCAGGGCGAGGATCGACAAAATCGCTCCGCTCCACAGGAGGGTCATCGTGGTGTAGCCCATGACGGCCCGGGCCGACAGCCCGGCGAGGCCCAGAAGCGGCAGGGCCCAGAAGGGCTGGACCATGTTCGTCCACTGATCTCCCCAGGCCACCATCATGGCCGACGTGGTCATGTTGATCCCCATGGTCTTGGCCGCCTCGATCGTGATCGGGCCCTGCACGAGCCACTGGCCGCCGCCGGAGGGGACGAACATGTTGATGATGCCGGCCGCCCAGAACTGGAGCATGTAGAACGTCACCGGTGTGGAAACGGCCACGAACCAGCTGGCGATCACCTTCCCGAGCCCCGTCCCGATCAGGATCCCCTGGATGCCGCCGTAGAGCGGGAACTGCAGCGCGATGCCGCCCGCCCCCTTGATGGCGGTGTTGACGGCCTTGATGTAGTTCACGGGCTTGCCGTGGAGCAGGACGCCGAGGATGAAGAACAGGAAGATGACGACGTTGAGGTTGAGGTCCATGCCTTTGGTCATGAAGTGGTTGCCCAGGTAGGCAAGACCCATGAGCCCGAAGACGATGTTGATCGCGTAGCTGTGGTCGATCCTCTCGGCCAGGGTCGGGTTGGCCGGTTTATCGACGTGGATCGTCTCGTCGGCGATCTCCTTGAGTTTTTCCTCGCTGATCTCCTGCACCTCCTCCGCCTTGGGGTGGATCAAGGCGTACAGAACGGGGAGGCTGAAGATGACCAGCAGCGATGCAATGATGTTGTAGGATGCGAAGATGGTGTCAGCCACGGGGACCGGAGCCCCGGTGACCTTCTCGATGAAGTTCTGCGCGTGCTTGGAGGTGGCGCAGACCAGGGGGATCGAGCCCGAGAGGCCCTGGTGCCAGACCACGAAGCCGCTGTAGGCCGCCGCGATGAGGTAGGGGTAATCCACCTTCTTCGTGCGCTTGGCGATCTCGAGGGCAAGCAGGCCTCCGACGATGAGGCCAAAGCCCCAGTTGAGCCACGAGGCCACGGCGGCCACGAAGGAGACGATCATTCCCGCCTTGATGGGCGTGTCGCCCTTGCCGGCGATCCAGACCAGTACTTTCTTGACCGCGGGTGAGAGAGCCAGGCAGTGGCCCGTCACGAGGATCAGGATCATCTGCATGGCGAAAGCCACGATCCCGTAGATGCCGTTTCCCCACGCCATGATCATCTTCATGACGTCCGTGGGCGTGAAGATGAGGGCGAGGATCGCCGAGAGGAACGTCAGCAGGATGGCGAAGAGATAGGCGTCGGGTAGGTAGTGCCTCATGAAATACGTGAACATGGATGCAAGCCGCCTGAGCATGGTACAACCTCCTTTCCACAATTCCTGTGTGGCCCCGCGTTGCGGCCGGGGCCGCGCAGGGCGCTGTGCTGATGGGGTATAAGATGGACAATAACGGAATATATACGTCTGGAGGCGCTGCCGGTAAGGATGCAAGCCCCTCCTTGTATACCCTGGGCAGATAACGACATGGCACCCGGTGATGACCGGATGCGCGGTGAAATGACCCACTCCCCTCGGCGATAAATGCCGGATGGGGGACGGCGCTACGCCG
>JALOPC010000008.1 GCA_025454095.1 Syntrophales bacterium
TCCATGTCCTTATCCATCCTCCCGCAGTATGGCTTCCTGTCGGCAGAGCTGTGCGCACAGCGTGCAGCCCGTGCAGAGAGTCGCGTCGATCACGGCGATCCCCTTTTGTTTTTTCCGTTCGGGCCTGGGGGGCATGCCCGCCTTCTCGAAGTCCTTCCACGAGATGGCCGGACAGCCGCAGGTCAGGCAGACCTTGCAGCCGATACACGTTTCCGGGTCCGTGAAGAAGTGCTTCGCCCGGGCGGCCTTCTTGCTCATCAGCAGCACGCAGGGAGACCGGGAGATGATCAGCGACGGCCCGTCCTTCTGGAGTTCGCGCTTCAGGACCTCCGTCGTGTTCTTGAACTGCAGCGGGTCGATGACCTCGACGCTGCTGTCGACGCCCAGGACCTTCCCGAGAGCCTCGAAATCGAGTTCCTTCGCCTTTTCCCCCTGGAGGGTGTAGCCCGTTGCCGGGTGTTCCTGCATGCCCGTCATCGCCGTCGTGCGGTTGTCGGCGATGATGAAGACGGCGTCGCTGCGGTTGTAGGCCGCATTGAGCAGCGTCGTGATGCCCGAGTGGATGAACGTCGAATCGCCGATGACGCCGACGACCTTCCCCTTCCCTTTCGGACCCAGCGCCTTGCTCATGCCGTGGGCGATCCCGATGCTGGCGCCCATGCAGATGCAGCTGTCCATGCCGGCAAGCGGCTTCATGTAGGACAGCGTGTAGCAGCCGATATCCCCGGACACGAAGGCCTTCGTCTTGTTGAGCGCGTAGAACAGGCCGCGGTGCGGGCAGCCGGGGCAGAGGTTCGGGGGCCGGGGCGGGATGGTCTGCAGCGTGACCGCCGGCGCCGACGACGTGCCGGTCAGGCCCTTCTCGATGACGCCGGGGTCGAACTCGTTCGTGTAGGGGAACACGGCCTTTCCCGTCACCTCGATCCCCATGGCCCTGACCTGCTCCTCGATGAAGGGGTCCAGCTCCTCGACGACGTAGAGCTTCTTCACCTTCGAGGCGAAATCGCGTATCCTCTTCTCGGGCAGCGGGTGAACCAGTCCGAGCTTGAGGTATGAATAGTCCGGGAAGGCGTCCTTGGCGTAATTGTAGGGCATGCCCGCCGTGATGATGCCCACCTCGTCCGACCCCATCTCCACGCGGTTCCCGGGGAAGGTTTCGGCCCACTCCCGGAGAGCCAGCGTCCGCTTTTCCACCTCGACGCGGCGCGTGCGCGCGTTGATGGGCACCATGACGTATTTCAGGGGCAGGTGCCGGATGTCCGTCCGGTCCTCGAGAGCGGCCTGCGGTTCTATCCGCACGACGCTCTTGGAGTGGGACACGCGGGTCGTCGTCCGCAGGAAGACGGGCGTGTCGAACTTCTCGGAAAGCTCGAAGGCGAGCTTGATGAAATCCTTCGCCTCCTGGCTGTCGGCCGGCTCGAGCATGGGGATCTTGGCGAACTTCGCGTAGTTGCGGTTGTCCTGCTCGTTCTGCGAGCTGTGCAGCGAGGGGTCGTCGGCCGTGATGATCACGAGCGCCCCGTTTGTCCCCGTGTAACTCACGGTGAACAGGGGGTCGGCAGCCACGTTGACTCCCACGTGCTTCATCACCGCCATGGCCCGGGCCCCCGCGAAGGCGGCCCCGATGGCCACCTCGAGCCCGACCTTCTCGTTGGGCGACCACTCGGCGTAGACGCCCTTGTACTGCGCGAAGGTTTCAAGAATCTCCGTGCTCGGCGTCCCGGGGTAGCCCGCGCCGAAGGTGGCGCCGCACTCCCACGCTCCCCGTGCGATGGCCTCGTTTCCCGACATGAGTTCCTGCATCGTTCTTCTCCGTTTCCGTTCTAGCCCAGCTGCGCGATCTTGCGCTTGAGGATGGTTGTCGCGGCCGGGTCTTTCGTCTTCTCCAGCGCCTTCTTGTAGTACTCCAGGGCCTTCCCGCGGTCGTTGAGCTCCTCGTGGACGCGGGCGATGTTCCGGTAGCTGATCCCCTCGTGCACGGCGCCCGGGTTCATCGAGGCGACGCGGTTGAACGCCTCGAGGGCCTTGTCGTATTCCTTCTTGGCCTCATGGGCGTACCCGATGCCGAACCAGGCGTAGAGGGCACGGATGTCCCTGCCGCCCGCCTTGTCGATGAATTCCCGGTAGACCTGGATCGACCGGTCGAAGTCGCCCGCATTGTAGTAGAGGCTCCCCAGCTCGTAACGGGCGCTCTGTGCGGCATCGGTCGAGGCGTACTTGTCCACGACGTCCGCAAAGGCCTTGGCGATCTCCGGCGTCGCCATGCCCGTGCCCATCGGGTCGGCCCGCATCGCCTTGATCCGGGCGTCGAAGTACAGCCCGGCCGCATCCTTCTCCTGGGACGCCGAGTAGAAGAAATACCCGCCGGCCAGGACGATCGCGAGTACGATCGCGCCCGCCGCAGCGTAGAGCTTCTGCCTGTTCTCCGCGGCGTACGCCACGACCTTGCCCATGGCCTCCTGAAAGGCGTCGGGCTGCTCGAGGTCCTTCTTTTCCATCTTGGCTGCAACCATGATCCCATTCTCCGGTGTCGATCAAAAAATTATCGGGCATCCGCCCGAATCCGTCTTCCCTGAAGCCTCTCGTACAAACCGACTCACCCCGCGTTCGGGGTCTGGCCGGCCTGCATCGCATTGAAAATCTCTCCCACGGCGGCCGGGGCCCGGACGATCTTTCCCTCCCGGTTCAGGAAGGCATGAAGGGTCGAGCCCTCGACGAGCAGCGTTTCCCTCTTCTCGTCCCAGATCTCGTAGGAAAACTTCACGCTCGCCCGACGGAAGTACTCGATGCGGGTCTCGACCAGGACGATGTCGTCGTAGCGCGCCGGGTAGAGATAGTGGCAGGCAAGCTCCGTCAGCGGCAGGAAGAACCCTTCCTTCTCCATCTCGTTGTAGACGACGCCCGCCTCGCGCATCAGCTCCGTGCGGCCGATCTCGAACCAGCGGATGTAGTTCGTGTGGTAGACGATCCCCATCGCGTCCGTGTCGGCGTAGATGACGCGGATCTTAACGGCGCCTGTCTTCAATGAACCGTCTCCAGTCGCGGAGGAACCCCTCCATCAGGCGGCATCCCGGGGACACGACAATGCCCCCCCGGCGGGCCGCTTCCTCGCTGTATCCCGCGGCGCCCTGCACGTTGTCTTCCTGCCGCGAACACAGGACGGCAAAGGGGCTTGGCTCCGCCGTGTGGGTCTTTTCGCAATCGGCGTCGGGTGATCGCTCAGCACGAGGACCCGGTAATCGCCGAAGCGCCCGATGCCCTTCAGCACGGTGCCCACGACCTTCTCGTCGAAATCCTCGATGGCCTTCACCTTCCCGTCGAGATTTCCCTCGTGGCCCATTTCGTCGGGGGCCTCCACGTGCACGAAGACAAAGTCCTTCTCCCCGAGTGCCTCGAGGACCTTCTCGGCCTTCCCCGCGTAGTTCGTGTCGATGTAGCCCGTGGCCCCCGGCACCTTGAGAATCTCGAGGCCCGCGTAGACCCCGAGGCCGTTGAGAAGATCCACTGCGGAGATCATGCCCCCGCTGAGGCCGTATTTTTTCGACAGCGGCTCCATGGCCGGCTTGCCGCCCTGGCCCCAGAGCCAGATGGAGGTGGCCTGCTTCTTTCCGGCCCCGTCCCTCTTGCGGTTCACGGGATGGCCCTTCAGGACCTCCCGGGAGCGCAGCATGACGCCGAGCACGGCCTCGGCACCCTTCCCTTTCGGCAGGTACCCGGCCGTGGCCTGCCCCGTGATGTCGTGGGGCGGGGTGGTCTCCACCTCCGGCCCCCCGCCTTTCCAGACGAGCAGGTGGCGGTACCCCACACCCGGGTAGAATTTCAGGGCCGCCGTCCCCATGTTGCGGTCGAGGTCGAGGATGATCTCGCGGGCTTCCTCCGAGGTGATGTGACCCGCCGTGAAATCCTCCATGACGGGGTCCGCCCCGTCGCCCAGGGCGACGAGGTTGCAGCGGAATGCCAGGTCGCCCGGATCGAGATGGACGCCCATGCTGGCCGCCTCGAGCGGGCCGCGCCCGGTGTAGCAGACCGCGGGATCGTAACCGAGCACGGAGAGGATGGCCACGTCGCTGCCGGGCTTCATGCCCTTGGGAACCGTGTCGATGAGCCCGAGGGTCCCCTCCCGGGCGATCCGGTCCATGTGGGGGGTCTTCGCATGGGCCAGCGGGGTTTTCCCGCCCAGACTCTCGACGGCCCAATCGGCCATGCCGTCGCCGAGAAGCACCACGTATTTCATTTCAGCCTGTCGTCCTCGATGCGGATCCTCACCGTTTTCCCCTTCAGGACGGCGAGGCGGTCGATCTCTTTCAGAGCCGCCCGCATGTCCTTTTCCCTGGACTCGTGCGTCGTCATCACGACGGGCACCGAGCCCGCCTTGTCGGGCGCCCTGCCCTTCTGGATGACGGAGGCGATGCTGATGTTGTGTTTCCCGAGGATCCCCGAGATCTTCGACAGCACGCCGGGCCGGTCCAGGGCGGAGAACCGGAAATAGTAGTTCGTCACGATTTCGTCCATCGGCATCAGGTCGATCTCCTCGATGCCGCCCTCCGAGAGCGAACGCGACGGGACGCGGCGCGAGACCCCCTTCTGGATGTCCCGCGCGATGTCGATCAGGTCGGCCACCACGGCGCTGGCCGTGGGCATCATCCCCGAGCCCTGCCCGTAGAGGAACACGGGGCCCGAGGCATCGCCGCGGATGTGCAGCGCGTTGTAGTTGCTGTTCACGCTCGCCAGCAGGTGATCGAAGGGGATCATGGTGGGGTGGATCCTCGCCTCGATGGCATCCCCCCTCTGGATGGCAATGGCCAGCAGCTTGATCTTGTAGCCCAGTTCCTTGGCGAACTCGATGTCCTGCTGGCTCACCCCGGTGATGCCCTCCCGGTAGATGTCGGCCAGGTTGACCCGCTTGCCGTAGGACAGCGAGAGCACGATGCCGAGCTTGTGGGCCGTGTCGATCCCCTCCACGTCAAAGGTGGGGTCGGCCTCCGCAAACCCGAGGGATTGGGCCTCCCGGAGGACCGTTTTGTAGTTCTTGCCCTCGTCGCTCATCTTGGTGAGGATGTAGTTTGTCGTCCCGTTGAGGATGCTGAAGATGGAACGGACCCGGTTGGCCGCGAGGCTCTCGCGAAGGGTCTTGATGACGGGAATGGTGCCCCCGACGCTGGCCTCGAACCCGATGTTGACCCCCCGCTCCTCTGCGGCCTTGAAGATCTCGTCGCCGTAGGTGGCCAGCAGGGCCTTGTTGGCCGTCACCACGTGCTTGCCCTGGCGGATGGCCTCGAGGATGAAGCTCTTCGCCGGCTCATAGCCCCCGACCAGCTCGATGACGATCGAGATCTCCGGGTCGTTGAAGATGGCCTTGGCGTCGCGGGTCAACATCTTGCGGTCCACCGCTACGGGGCGGGGCGTCTTCAGGTCGAGGTCGGCTATCTTCTTGATGACGATCCTGGCCCCGAGGCGCTTCTCGATCAGGCCGCCGTTTTCCCTGAGCAGCTTCACGGTGCCCGAGCCGATGTTGCCGAACCCGATCAACCCGGCATGTATGGTTTCCATCGAGCAAGCTCCTGTTTCACAAGCCTGCGGTTCGGGCCGCAGGGCAGAGGTTCACGTCTTCCGAAGTGTTCGATTATAGTGAAATACGTTGTTTTGTCAAAAGAAATCCAAGCGCGTCAGCCCGTCCGGGCGAGGTCGAGCCGCCCCTCCCATTTCCACAGGAGGACCTCCCGCAGCACGGCATGCTCCGGCCGCTCGAGCCGCGGGTCCTTCTGCACCAGCAGGAAGGCCTCCCCGCGCGCATCGCCCAGCAGCCGGCCGTCCCGGAGGATGTTGGCAACCCGGAAGTCGGGAATGCCGGACTGTCGCGTCCCCATGAGCTCCCCGGGTCCCCGGATCTCGAGGTCCGCCTCGGCGATCCGGAAGCCGTCGTTGGTCTTCTCCATGATGCCGAGGCGCTTGCGGGCGTTATCGGAGCCTCTGGAAGCGGTCATCAGGACGCAGTAGGAAGGGATGTCGCTGCGGCCCACCCGGCCCCGCAGCTGGTGGAGCTGCGCGAGGCCGAAGCGTTCTGCGTGCTCGATGACCATCAGGGAGGCCTGCGGGATGTCGATGCCCACCTCGATCACGGTCGTGGCCACCAGGATGTCGAGCTCGCGCCCGTTGAAGGCCTTCATGATCTGCTCTTTCTCGGGCCCCTTCATCCGGCCGTGGATCAGTCCCACGCGCAGCTCCGGGAACACGTCCTTCTGCAGGTGCTCGGCCATGCGGGTGGCGTCCTTGAGATCCAGGGCCTCGGACTCCGTCACGAGGGGGTAGACGATGAACACCTGGTTCGACTTGGCGATTTCCTTCCGGACGATCTCGTAGACCCGGGGGCGCTCCCGCTCGTAGAAGACTTTCGTCTTGACGGGTTTTTTCCCGGGCGGCATCTCGTCGATGACCGAGATGTCCAGGTCCCCGTAGACCGTCATCGCGAGCGTTCTCGGGATGGGGGTCGCCGTCATGACCAGCACGTCGGGGTTGGCGCCCTTGGCGCGCAGGGTCGCGCGCTGCACGACGCCGAAACGGTGCTGCTCGTCGACGACGGCCAGGCCCAGCTTCCGGAAATCCACGCCTTCCTGGATGAGCGCGTGGGTCCCCACGACGATGTGGACCTCACCCCCCTCGATCCGCCGCGCGATCTCCTTCTTCTCGGGACCGCGCATGCTGCCCAGCAGCAGCGCCGCCTTCAGGCCCAGCGCCTCCGCCCATCGCGCGACGTTGCGGTGATGCTGCTCGGCGAGGATCTCGGTCGGGGCCATGAGGGCCGCCTGGTACCCGTTTTCGCAGGCCGTCAGCATCGCCGCCATGGAGACGACCGTCTTGCCGCTCCCTACATCCCCCTGCAGCAGGCGGTGCATGGGCGAAGGCCTCGCCATGTCCCCGTGAATCTCCCCGATCACGCGTCTCTGCGCCGCGGTCAGCCCGAAGGGAAGGATGGACAGGAACCGGCCCGTGAGTTCCCCGCCGCTCCGGAACGCGATCCCCTCGTCCAGGACGTTTCCCGCGTGTTTCAGGGCCATGGCAAGCTCGAAATAGAACAGCTCGTCGAAGATGAGCCGTCGGTGGGCCTCGGAGCGCATCTCGTTGAGGCTGTCCAGGTCGCTGTCCGGACCGGGGAAATGCACCACCCGGACGGCTTCGATGATGTCGATCAGGCCCTGCCTCTCGCAGATCTCGCGGGGGATCGGACCCGGCACGCAGCGGGCGTAATCCTCGACGGCGTGCAGGAGGATCCGGCGCAGGGTTTTCTGCCCGAGCCCCTCCGTCTCGGAGTAAATGGGGACGATCCGTTTGAAGTGCAGACCGCTGTCCTCCCCTTCCTCGAGGATCTCGTAGTCGGGGTGGATCATCTCGGGTTCGAACTGGTAGATCCGCAGCTCCCCGGTCAGGATCACCCGCAGGCCCGGCTTGAGGGTGTTGCGCAGGTAGGCGAAACTGCCCTTGAACCACTTGGCCTTCAGGGCCGCCGTGTCGTCGCGGATCACCGCCTCGAAGACCCTTCTCTTCTTGTAGGGATGGATCTCCGCCCGGACGATGGTGCCGACGACGGTTTCCTTTCGGCCCGACTCGATGCGGGCGATGGGCTTGACGACGCGCCGGTCCTCGTACTTCCGGGGGAGGAAAAAGAGAAGATCCTCGACGGTGTTCAATCCCTTTCGGGCAAGCAGCTGGCCGATCTTGGGGCCAACCCCCTTGACGAACTGGGCCGGCTGGGTGAGTCTCTCGACGGCCGCGTCGAGCGAGGCGAGGACCTCGCGCGGGATGTTCTTCGGCACGGGCCGTTCGCCGGCTTCCGGCACGCCCGCAAGCGCCGCCCGGATCGCGTCGACGCAGGCAAGGCCTTCGGAGACCCGCCGCTGTTTGTCCTCCGGGGTTGCGCGCTCGAATCCCGAGACGATGCCGTCGAGGTCCGTCAGCAGACGCTCGATGCGCCTGCACCGCTCGGGGTCCTTCAGCTTCTGCGCGAGCATGCCGCGAAGCGACGCGATGATTTTCCTGAGCGGATCCTCGAGATTCTTTACGAGGGCAAGGTTCCGGAAGGAATTGCCGGCCGAGAAACGCAGGGGCGTCTCGATTTTCTCAAGGGCTTCTCTCAGAGTCTCCATGGCCCGTTTTCCTTGCCGGCTCCCGCGTCTCCGGGACGCTTCCCCGGGCTTCCGCGCCCGTCCTGGGCGGGAGCCCCCATCCGAGTGGAACTTCCCGATATGGCTATCAAATTTCCCCTCTTTTCTCAAGGCCCGAGTTGGCCTTTCGGAGCAGGAACGAATTGACAATCCCGAAACTTTCGGATATGGTGCCCTCGACCGTCCACCGAATGGTCTCTATCCATCCATTCTACCATTTTTCCAAACAGCCAAGGGGTGCATATGGGGGGGAATATTTCGTATAAGGACTCCGGAGTCGACATCGACAAGGGCAACCGGTTTGTCGACGTGATCAAACCGCTCGTCAAGACGACCTTCCGAAAAGAGGTCATGGGGGGACTCGGCGGTTTCGGGGGGCTCTTCCACCTCGACAAGGTAAAGTACAGGGACCCGATCCTGGTGGCGTCCACGGACGGCGTGGGGACCAAGCTCAACGTCGCCCGCATGATGAAACGCTACAACACGATCGGCATCGACCTCGTGGCCATGTCCGTCAACGACGTGATCGTCCAGGGCGCCGAGCCCCTGTTCTTCCTCGACTACATCGCGGCGGGCGCCGTCGACATCGAGACGGGCAGGCAGCTCATCGAAGGCGTCGTGAAGGGGTGCAAGGACGCGGGATGCGCCCTGCTGGGCGGCGAGACAGCCGAGATGCCGGGGTTCTACGGCGAGGGGGACTATGAACTCGTCGGGTTCTGCGTCGGCATCGTCGAGGCGGAAAAGCTCATCGACGGCTCCCGGGTCGGCATCGGCGACAAGATCATCGGCCTGGCCTCGAGCGGCATTCACAGCAACGGGCTGTCGCTGGCGCGCAAGGTTTTCTTCGAGCGCTGCGGCCTGCAGGCCAACGACCCCGTCGAGGGTCTGCTCCTGCCCGTGGGCGAGGAACTGCTCACCCCCACGCGGATCTACGTGAAAAGCATCCTGAACCTCATCAAGAATTTCAGCCTCAAGGGTCTCGTCCACATCACGGGCGGCGGCTTCTACGACAACATCCCGAGGATCCTCCCCGAGCGCTGCTCGGCCCTGATCCACCGGGGAAGCTGGCCGGAGCTGCCCGTCTTCCAGGCCATCCGCAAGCACGGCCAGATCGCGGATGCCGAGATGTTCCGCGTCTTCAACATGGGGATCGGCATGATGATCATCGTGGACGGCGAGGCGGCGCCGGAGATCCTCGAGCGGCTGGGCGCCCTGGGGGAAAAGGCGTACCTGATCGGCTCCATCGAGAAGAGGCCGCAGGACGCTCAACCCGTCGTCATCGGCTGATGCGGGAGGGTCGGAGGCCATCCATGGCGAGAATCGTGAACCTGGGCGTCCTCGTGTCGGGGAGCGGCTCCAACCTGCAGTCCATCATCGACAACATCGAACGGGGGACATTGCCGGCCCAGATCCGGATCATCGTCAGCAACAACCCCGGGGCCTTCGCCCTCGAGCGCGCGAAGAAACACGGGATCCCCACGGCGGTGATCGAGCACGCGGGCTTCGCGAGCCGGGAGGACTACGACCGGAAGCTTGTCGACACGCTGATGGACAACGGCGTCGAACTGGTGGTGCTGGCGGGGTTCATGCGGGTCCTTTCGCCCTTCTTTCTTCGCTCCTTCCCGGCGCGCGTCATGAACATCCACCCGGCGCTGCTGCCTTCGTTTCCCGGCACGCACGGTCAGAAACAGGCCTTCGACTACGGGGTGAAGTTCTCGGGCTGCACGGTCCACTTTGCCGACGAGGGGGTGGACACGGGTCCCATCATCATCCAGGCCGTCGTGCCCGTCTGCGACACGGACACCGAGGAGACTCTCTCCCAGCGCATCCTGAAGGAGGAGCACCGGATCTACCCGCAGGCGATCCGGCTCTACGCCGAGGGGAAGCTGCGCGTCGAGGGGCGAAAGGTGCGCGTCCTGGACCACCCGCAGCCGGAAGGCAGCCCGCGGCACAATCCCCCCGTGACGAATTTCTGAGGCAGTCGCCGGCCGGCGAAGCGTCTCGAACCCTGACGGCCGCGGCAGGGAAGGATCGCATTTGACAAGCGGGGCCTCTTCCAGGAAAATGAGACATCTTCGAGGGGCCCCCGCCACGGGGCCGGGAATGTAAACCATGTTCGACGTGATCGTCATCGGCAGCGATCTCAGCTCCCTCATCGCCGCGCTGCTCGCCGCCCGTTACGGCCGCAAGGTCCTGCTGGTCTCCGAATGCGGTCTCGACGACTGTCTCGCGCGCTCGGGCTACACCTTCAACATCGACCCCCTGCCCTGGAGCGGCTTCGGCACGGGGCAGATCTTCTCGAAACTGCTCTCGGAACTGAACATCCCCCTGCCGGAGACCTCCCGTGTTTCGCCCCTGAACCCCGCGCTGCAGGTCATCCTTCCCGAGCACCGCATCGACTTCTACATCGACCGCGACGCCCTCGTCCGCGATCTGGGCCGCGAGTACCCGGAGGAGGACAGGCAGATCCACACCCTGTACCAGTCCGTCGCCACGGTCGGTGAAACCCTCGATCGGGCGGTCCGCGAAACCCTGGAGTCGAAGGACCGCTCCCTCAAGGGTCTCATGAAGAGCTGCCTCGACATGCCCTTCTTCATGGGCGAGATCTGGCGCCTCGAACAGAAGCTCCGGTCCGTCGAAAAACTCCCGTCCCTGGCCGCCCTCTTCGACTCGGGACTGACGCTGCTGTCGAACCTGCACGTCAACCACGCCAAGCCCCTTTCGTCGGCCTACCTGCTTTCGCTCCCCTGGCGGGGTCTTTACTATCATTTCGGCGGCAAGCACCTCATGATCGGCCGGCTCCGGAAGCGATTCGAGGACCTGCGCGGGGAAACCATGACGAACTGCGCCGTGGAGGCCCTCCGGGCGGGCAGCCGGATCGAGGTCGACGTCCGGGTGAAAGGCAAGCCCGTCAGCCTGATGGGACAGCAACTGGTGATCAGCGCCAAGTCCCCTGCCCTGGAAATGCTCCTGGCATCGGAACGGAAGCTCTCCCGGCTCGCCCGCAGGCTCCGAAGGGTAGAGACGCGCCAGTACCCCTTCACCCTCCACCTGGGCGTGGACAACCGGGGCCTTCCGGACCGCATGGGAGAGCACGTCATCCATGTTCCGGAGCCGTCTGCCGCCGACGTGCAGGAACCGGGGTCCTTCCTCTACCTCGAATCGAGCGTCGCCGACGACACGGCGCTCGCCCCCCGCGGGAAGAGGACGCTCACCGTGACGTCCTTCCTTCCCCTGTCCCCGGCACGGATGGCGGACAGCGAACTCAAGGCGGCGGCGGACGGCATGATGCGTTCCTTGGAAGGCTTCCTGCCCTTCCTTCGGGAAAGCGTCGATTTCACGGATCTCGACGGGTCCGTGGAGGTGTCCAGGCGCTACCAGCAGGTCGTGAACCCCCGGTACCGGTTCCCGGGTTTCTCCCTGCCCGGGCTCGCGACGCTGCCGATCCGCTCCCCGCTTCCGAACGTCCTGTTGACCGGGGGAATTAACTTTGCAGGCCTCGGGTTCGAGGGCGAGGTCCTGTCGGGCATGAAGGCGGGATTCCTCGCAGCGGGAGATAGGGAACGATGAAAAAGACACAGCGCGATTTCGACATCCAGGCTCTCGGCAAGCCGAAGATCCCCTCGCCGCTCACGGTGGGCTACTTCAAGAGCGACGACGAACGGGTTTTGTGCGACATCAACATCGACTCCCGGAAAGTGCTCCCCGCCGGGCCGCTTCGGTCCATGTCCCTGGAAGTGGCCGGCCCCCGGGAGACGATCTACTTCGAACCCCAGAAGGCCAAGGCGGCCGTGGTCTCCTGCGGCGGCCTCTGTCCCGGGATCAACGACGTGATCCGGGCCCTCGTCATGGAACTCTGGTTCCGCTACGGGGTCCGGAACATCATCGGCGTCAAGTACGGCCTCCAGGGCCTGATCCCCCGTTACGGCCACGACTTCATGGAACTCACACCCGAAATCGTGAAGGACATCCAGGATCTCGGGGGCAGCATCCTGTCCTCGTCCCGGGGCAGCCAGGACATCGTCGAGCTGGTCGACTCCCTGGAGCGGATGAACATCAATCTCTTCTTCGTCATCGGCGGCGACGGCACGATGAAGGCGGCCCAGCTGATCACGGAGGAGACGATGCGCCGGAAGCTCAAGGTCGGCGTGATCGGCATCCCCAAGACGATCGACAACGACCTGGTACTGATCCAGAAGAGCTTCGGGTTCGACACGGCCATCTCCGAGGCCGTCAAGACGATCCAGTGCGCCCACGTGGAGGCCAAGGGCGCCCCCATGGGCGTCGGCCTCGTGAAACTGATGGGCCGCCAGTCCGGCCACATTGCCGCCTCCGCGGCCCTGGCCCAGGGCGATGCGAATTTCGTCCTCATCCCCGAAGAGCCGTTCGACCTCGACGGCCCAAAAGGGTTCCTCCGCCAGCTCGAGAAGCGCCTGATCGCCCGGAATCACGCCGTCATCATCGTGGCCGAAGGCGCGGGGCAGAACCTGTTCGCCCGGAAAGGACCGGTCCGGCGCGACGCGTCGGGAAACATCCGGCTCAACGACATCGGGGTCTTCCTGAAGGACCGGATCGAGGAGTACTTCCGGAAAAAGAAGGTCGAGATCAACCTCAAGTACATCGACCCGAGCTACATCATCCGCAGCGTGTCGGCCAACGCCAGCGACAGCATCCTGTGCGGCGTTCTCGCCCAGTACGCCGTCCACGCGGGGATGGCGGGCAAAACGGGCATGCTCGTCGGTCTCGTCAACGACGCCTACGTGCACCTGCCGTTCCGGGCGGTCGCCGCCCAGCGGAAGAACATCGACCCCCGCGGCAACATCTGGATGCTGGTCCTCGAATCGACGGGACAGCCCCTGTCGATGAAAAACTAAAAAACGCTTGCATTATTCCCGTCGTTGGTTTAGATAAGCGGACTGATTTCTTTTTGCGAGGTGTCTGTTATGGCCAGAGTGTGCGATGTCTGTGGCAAGGGCCCGGTGGTGGGCAACAACGTCAGCCACGCCAACAACAAAACGAAACGGGTCTGGTACCCCAATCTCCAGAAGCTCCAGGTCGTGGACAGCAAAGGGTCCGTGAAGCGGATGAAGGTCTGCACCCGCTGCCTGCGATCGGGCTCCGTGCGCAAGGCCCTATAGGCCTCCGTCGAACCCCGACGCTGCGATCTCCCGAAGCGTTGCCGACAGGAAGTGTTCGTGGTCGGCAACGCTTTCGATTCCCCTCTCCAGGAGATCCCGCACGCCTTCCCGCACCCGGTCCCCGGCGTCTCCCCGATAGAACTTCCAGAGGAACAGGTCGATCCGCCCCTCGAGGCTCACCGATCGGCGCAGGATCTCGCTGCGGTAGGCCTCCATCCCCTGCAGCAGCGCTTCCCTCGCCAGCCCCTCCGGCAACCTGTAGGCCCAGGCGAGCGTGTCGACGAGCCCGTCGACGCGGTCCCCGAGGGTGGACTCCACGGCCCGGGAGAAGAGATCGACGATCTCCGGGCGCCTCCTGTAGATCACCAGGTCCACGGCCATCTCGATGATGAGATGGGAGCGGTAGAGCGCCTCGTCCTCGTCGATCGGCCTGCCGACCCGCCGGTGCATGCCCATCATGTCCGTCGCAAGCGCCTCCCCCTTCCGGAAAGCGTAGCCCCCCGACTCCTTCTCGGAGCGGTCGTGGCCGTTGCGGGTGATGTGGCCGTGGTGGGACAGGTCGTCCACGAGCAGGTGAAACTGGATGAACCGGGCCTTCTCGCGGCCCTCCGGCACGCCGGAGAACCGTTCCATGCGGTGCGTCATTTCGGGCGAGATCGCCCGGTGAATCGGCAGGATGTCGGGCATCACGTTGTAGAGGAGGATGTCGAGATTGGCCCTTCCCAGCCGGTCTCCGGCATACTCCTTCAGCAGCCAGGTGTGCGTGTTGAGCAGCATCTCTCCAGCATTCCGCCATCGCCGCGAGGCATGCGCGG
>JALOPC010000009.1 GCA_025454095.1 Syntrophales bacterium
GTCACCCCCTCGAACCGGGCCTTGTATTGCTGCTGGCTCTCGCGCGAGAAGAGCTTGAAGGGCTCCGAGATGCGGAATTCCTTCAGCCTGCCGTCGACGGACAGCGGCTCCCCGATGCGGTAGGTGATCGTGCCCGATCTGGCGAAGGGAGAATGGCCCGTGTAAACCCGGTCGGAGTTGTTGCAGCCCACGGGGACGATCTTCTTGCCCGAGTACAGGGCGATCTGGGCAATCCCTGTCCTGCCCGTGCCCAGCCGAAGCGAGCGGGTTCCCTCGGGGAAGATGATGAGGTTGAGGTTCCACTCCCTGACCGCCCTCGTGCTCAGCTCTGCCACCTTCTCCATGAGGAACTGGTGGTAATCCTTCAGGTGCTCGATGAAACTCCTTTGGAAGAGGGTTTTCGTTTCGTCCCCGAGTTTCGCCAGCGATGCGGCCTCGTCGATTTTCCCGTCGATCCAGTCCTTGATGACGCGGTACTCCTCTTTCCCGATCTTCCGGCCGAAGCGCTGCTTGTAGTATTCCTCCACCAGGTACCCCATGGAAGGCACGGGGATGACGTTGCAGGTGTCCAGGCATTTGCCCACGACCTTGCTGCGGTAGTATTTCCCCTTGGCCCAGACCGTCGTAAAGGGGTAGCGGAGCCGCCAGAGCTGGTACTGGAAGGGCCAGTAGTTGTAGCGGTCCGTGTGGTTCATGGCGAAGATGACCGTCTCGTCGCGGGGAATCCTCTCCAGGTTCTCGAACCGGATATCCACATGCTGGAAGAGATGAAAGTTGGGGCCCAGGACGAAGGTCGCCACGAACCTCTGCCCGATGGGCGTCGAGGAGAGACGGATGCTGTCGAGATGTTTTTCGTCGATCACGATCGAGGCCCTCCCGGAAACCGGCCCTTCATGCAAGTTTCTATTATCATAACACTTTCCTTTCGCAAGGATTTTCTGTCTTGCCCCGTTCGCCGCCCTTTACATCCCCGCAAGGCTGTGTTTTACTGCCTCATGCTCGAGCAAAGGCGGCCCACGGCATGACCCACTGGAACGAAAAGCGAAGAATTCTCATCACCTGCGCGCGCGGGACCCCCGGGATTCTCTCGGGGGAGCTCCAGGCGCTTCGCCTCCCCGTGCGAGCGATGCAGGAGACGGCCCTCGAGACGGAAGGCAGTCTTGCCGACACCGTCCGTCTCAATCTCTCCCTGCGCACGGCCCAGCGCATCCTGTATCTCCTCGATGCCTTTCCGGCCGGGCAGGCCCAGGACCTGTACCGGCGCCTGGTGAAGCTGCCCTGGGAACGATTCATCGCCGCCGACGGGTACCTCTCGGTTACATCGAGCGTCAAGACCGACGCCGTCAACGACACCCGGTTTGCCAACGTGAAGACGAAGGACGCCATCGTGGACCGCATCCGCGAAAAACAGGGCCGCCGACCCGACTCGGGCCCGGGGCGCCAGGGGGCCGTCGTCCACCTGCACTGGGAGGGCGATCGCTGCGAGGTCTGGCTCGACACATCCGGAGAGCCTCTCTCGCGGCGGGGCTACCGGAAGATCCCCCTCGAGGCCCCCATGCAGGAGACCCTGGCTGCCGCCGTGGTCCTGGCCACGGGATGGGACGGTACGGTGCCCCTGGTCAACCCCATGTGCGGCAGCGGCACCCTGGCGATCGAGGGGGCCCTCATTGCCCTGGGCCGGGCGCCGGGAATCCTGCGGCAGAACTTCGGGTTCATGCACATCCTGGGGTTTGACCGGCCCGCATTCGAGAGGCAGAGGGACCTTCTCAAGAAGGCTGCCCGGCGAAAAGGCGACGGGCGCATCGTTGCCACGGATATCCGGCCCGAGGCCGTCGAAGCGGCAAGACAAAATGCCCGGACGGCGGGGGTGGAGCACCTCATCGAATTCGGGGCCTGCGACTTCCGTGATACCGCTGTCCCCGGGGGCGACGGGGTCGTCATCCTCAACCCCGAGTACGGCGAGCGGATGGGCGATGCCGCCAAGCTGGGGGAGATCTACAAGGCAATCGGGGATTTTTTCAAGAGCCGGTGCATGGGCTACCGGGGCTATATCTTTACGGGCAATCTCGATCTGGCCAAGAGGGTCGGTCTGCGGACGAAGCGCAGAATCCCCTTCTACAACGGGCCCATCGAGTGCCGGCTGCTCGAGTACGAACTCTACCGCGGAAGCCGGAAGGACAGCGCCGGGGGCTGAGTCCTCTCTGGAGCGGAATTTGCACGCCCCACGGGAAGGGTCAACGGACCCGCCCGCGGGGCGTTTTTACTTGGCAAGATGTGAGGATTTCAAGGAGGCAGTGATGAAAAAGATCATCGTTTTGTTTGCAGCCCTGATGTTTCTGGCGCCGGCGGCAAGCGTTTCGGCACAGAGCGTGAGCACGGGCATCTCCATCGCCAACGGCGAGCTGCAGAGTTTCTACCTCGCCGTCGGGGACTACTACCGGGTACCCGAGTCCCGCGTCGTGCACGTGAAGCAGCGCTACCACGTCCACGACGAAGAGCTTCCCGTGGTGTTCTTCCTGGCCTCCAGGGCCCACGTCGACCCTGCCGTGATCATCGATCTTCGCCTTCGTCAGCGGATGAGCTGGCTCAACATCACGCTCCATTACGGACTGACCCCCGAGATCTACTATGTGCCCGTGCAGCGCGTGGGGCCTCCCTACGGCAATGCCTACGGGCACTACAAGAAGCACGGCAAGGACTACAAGAAGGTCAGGCTCGCGGATTCCGACGTGGTCAACCTCGTGAACCTGCGCTTCATGTCCGAGTATCACGGGGTGGCCGCCGAAGTGGTCATGGACCGCAGGGGAAAAGGCGAGCGGTTCGTCGTCATGAACGATCGCTATTACAAGGAAAAGGGAAAGCATCGCGGCCGCGACGACGACCGGGGCAAGGGGAAGGACAGGGACGACAAGTGGGACAAGAAGGACAAGAAAGACAAGGACGACAAACACGATAAGAACAAAGGCAAGGGACACGGCAAAGGCAAGGACGATTAACTGAAAGGGTTCAGGGTACAGGGGACAGGGTCCAGGCAAGAAACAAAGAAAAGGGGCGCCGCCGCAGGGCAGCGCCCCTTTCGTTTGTTTTACTTCCTGCGCTCCACGGATCGCAGGGATTCATCCATCTTCCGCAGTTCTTCCCCGTAGGCGGCCCAGTTGCCCTGTTTCATGTACTCCTGGGCCCTCCGGTAATGCTGCAGGGCCTCGAGGGCCATTTCCCGATCCGTCCTCTCCCTCGCTTCCGCTGCCGCCGTCGCGGCCGGAGGTCTCCCCCCCCTGTCGCGGATCAGCTCGCCGCCGAAGATGCGCTGCAGCGACTGCTCGAGCGTCTCCTCCATGGCGATCATGTTGCCGAAGGCCACGATGACCCGCTTGAGTTCGGGCAGCTGTCCCTTCTCGGCCGAGAGGTAGAGCGGCTGAACGTAGAGGATCGATTTCTCGATGGGGATCGCCAGCAGGCTGCCCCGGATCGCCGAGGAGCCCCGCTGGTTCCACAGCGAGAGCTGCTTGGAGATCTCGGCATCCTGGTCGATGCGGGCGTCGATCTGCCGCGGGCCGTAGACGAGCTTCTGCTTCGGGAACTGATAGGCGATGAGCTTGCCGTAGTTGGGCATGTCGCAGCGGACGGCCATCCAGGCGGCCATGTTGTCCTTGCGGCTCGGCGTGAAGGGGACGAGCATGATGAACTCCTCCTTCTTCTCGCCGGGCAGCTTCATGATCGTGTAGTAGGGGTCCATCTCCTGCTCGCCGCTGCGTCCCGGCCTGCCCGGGATGGCCCAGAGGTCCTCCTTGTTGTAGAAGACCTGGGGATCCTGCATGTGGTAGGCCCGGAACATGTGGGCCTGGATGCCCAGCATCCCGCCGGGGTAGCGAACGTGCTTCTGCAGGGCCTCGGGCATCTCGGCCATGGGCTTGAAGACCCCCGGGAAGATCTTCGCGTAGGTCTGCAGGATGGGGTCCGTTGCGTCGCTCACGTAGAGCTGCACCGTGCCGTCGTAGGCGTCGACGACGGCCTTGATGGAGTTGCGGACGTAGTTGCCCACGTTCTTCATGGGCTCCGAGTAGGGGAAGCGGTCCGTCATCGTGTAGCCGTCGACGAACCAGACGAGCCGCCCCTCGGGGGTGATGACGAGGTAGGGGTCGCCCTCGAGGCGCGCGAAGGGCGCGATCCGCGCGACGCGCTCCCGCACCGTGCGATAGTACATGATGCGGCTCTCGTCGGTGATTTCGTTGGCCAGCAGGATCGTCACCGAGCCGAACCGGGCGGCGAAAAGGAGCTTGCGGAAGAAGGACAGGGGCACGCCGCCCTTGCCCTCGTACGTCGAATACACGTTCTTGTCCCCCACGGGGTAGTCGAACTCGGGGGCCTTGGTGCGCACGAAGACGTAGTCGTTCGACGTCTCCCCGTAGTAGATCTCCGGCCGGGAGACCTTGAGGTTGGCCGTCGAGACGGGCGGGATGTCCTTGATGAAGAATTCGGGGAGACCCTCGGCGGTGACGCGGTTGACGGGGCCCACGACGATGCCGTAGCCGTGGGTGTAGGTCAGGTGCTCGTTCACCCAGGTCCTGGACGGCAGCGACGGGTAGTGCATCTCGCGCGGCGAGAGCATCACCTGGCGGTACTCGCCGTTGACCATGTAGCGGTCGTTGTCCACGTCGGTGAACTTGTAGTACGTCCGGATTTCCTGGAGCTGGCCGTAGGTCTGAAGCAGCGGCGCGTCGTTCCAGAGGCGGATGTTCTTGATCGTGAGGTCGTTCCGGCGCAAATCCTCGCGGGTCAGGTTCTCCTCGGCGGGGAAGTCCCGCTCTTCGATGTTCTCGAGCTGGTAGGCCAGGCGGGTGTACTGGATGTTCCACTCGATGTAGGGCCGCTCGAGGACGATCTCGTTGGGGATGACCTGGAACTTCTGCACGAAGGTCGGGTAGACCCCGCGGCCCAGGATGAAGAGGGCCGCGAAGGCGCCGACGGCCACGATGGGGATCAGCGCCTTGCCGACGAAGGCGTAGGCGACGATCGCCGCCCCGGAGAGCACGGAGACGACCATGAGGGCTTTGAGGACCCAGAGCTGGGTTGTCACGTCGGTGTAGCCCGGGCCGAAGACGACGCCGCGCTTGGTGAACAGGATCTCGTTGAGGGAGAGCCACGAGCCGAAGACACCCCAGAAGAAAAAGAGCGACACGAGGATCAGCAGGTGCCGCTTCGCCGCCGGCGCGAGGCTGAAGACCTGCGGCGGCCGGATGACCACGGCCTTGCGGACGACGTAGACCATGGTCGTGGCGACGAGGGTGAAGAGGTTCAAACTCACGAACCAGCCGAAGAGGTGGCTCAGCAGGGGCAGCTGGAAGACGTAGAACCCGATGTCCTTCCCGAAGAGGGGGTCGTTCACCCCGAAGGGCGTGGCGTTGAAGTACAGAAGCAGGTTCTCCCACTGACTGGCTCCGGCCAGCGCGGCAAACAGGCTGAGCAGAAGGGAGATCACCAGGATCAGAAGCTGAAAGGGTTTCTTCCCGGGGGTCACGTCGATCGTGTCGCTTCCCTCGTGCAGCTGAAATTGCGGGGCCAGGCGGTTGGCCGCGGTGAGGTTCAGGAAGAAGAACAGGAAATAGGGGATGCCGAAGAACGCGGCCGCCTTGAGCTGCGCGATCAGGCTGACGGTGAAGACGCTTTCGTAGCCCACCTCCTGGAACCAGAACCAGTCCGCGATCAGGCCCGCTGTCCGCCAGAAGAAAAAGAACAGGGCGCCCAGGACGAGGGCCAGGATGAAGCCGCGCGGCAGTTTTGTCGGAGGCCGGATGGTGCGGATGTCGACCATGATGGGGGGTCCCCTTTTGTCCGTCGTTTCCCGGGTTTCCGGGCATCTATGGCGCACTATAGGGTATCCCCCGGGGGCTGTCAAGGGATGTGGCCCGCACGGGCCTTGACGGGGAGTGTATAATTCGTCTATGCATGAACCGAAACTTCCCCCTTCCCTTTTCCCTCGCGGGAGAGCGTCAGGGTGAGGGGGACATCGGAGTCCAAAAGGGGGGACCCGCCGCCATGGAAGCCTACAGGATCGGAGATCACGTCGTTGCCGCGGACACGGAGGAAGACGCCCGGCACTTTTACCGGGAGGAGGTCGGGAAGGATGCGCCAGCGGAGATCGAGGAGTTGATCGTCTCTTACGAGGTGCCGGCCGGGGAGGGGAAAACGGCCACCATCCGGGACCTGATGAACAAGGTGATGGACGAGCGGTCCGCGTGGCTGCGGCTGGGCGTGCCCTGCGAGCTGCACTGGCCGTTCATCATCGCGAAGCTGAAATAAGGGGGTCGGGCTGCAGGGTTTATTCCCTCCCCCTTTTGAAAGAGGAGCGAAGGGGATTTTCCTGAAAAAAGAATTTGTCATTCCGGGCTCGACCCGGAATCCAGTCTTGCTATGGATTCCCGCTTCCGCGGGAATGATACCTCGAGGTGATTTGTTGCTCCGCTTACGCCCGATCCTCTTCCTGCTCATCCTCCTGGTGTTTGCCGGCTGCGCCCGGCGGGAGACGCCTTCCGAGCCTATCCGGCCCGCCGGCAAGGGGACCATGCCGGCCCGGATGGGCTTCACCATCCAGGCCGGGGCTTTCTCGAAGGCCGAGAACGCGGCACGGCTCACGAGCCGTCTCAACCGCGAGGGCCTTTCCGCCTACTACTTCGT
This sequence comes from Syntrophales bacterium, assembly GCA_025454095.1. Classification (GTDB taxonomy): domain Bacteria; phylum Desulfobacterota; class Syntrophia; order Syntrophales; family UBA2192; genus UBA2192. The sequence goes on from JALOPC010000009.1 coordinate 6,676, forward strand.
CTACAAAACGGGGCTCTACAAGGTCCGCTTCGGAAACTTCAAGACCGCCGAGGCCGCCTCGGAACGCGCCCGGCGCCTCGTGGACAAGGGCATCATCGAGGAGTACTGGGTCGTCAACCCCCGCGAGTACGCGATCGCCCTCAAGGACGAGAAGGGCGAGGACTATGTCCGCGACGAGATCGTGCGGACGGCAAGGGCCTTCATCGGCGTCCCCTACCTCTGGGGCGGCGACTCGGCCGACGAGGGCTTCGACTGCAGCGGGTTCACCATGGCCGTCTACCAGTACAACGGGCTCATGCTGCCCCACTCGTCGCGCGATCAGTCCGAGATGGGAAACGCCGTCGGCAGAAGCCGTCTCGAGAAAGGCGACCTGGTCTTCTTCAACACGAACAACTCGGGCAAGGTCTCCCACGTGGGGGTCTACATCGGCGGGGGGCGCTTCATCCACGCGCCCGGCCGGGGCAAGAAGATCGGCATCGAATCGCTCGACGGCAAATACTACAGCACGCACTACGCAGGCGGGCGCTCACTGCTGTGATGCGCTCGCATGGCGCTCGACGATCCGGCCGAAAGCGGACAGCGCCTCGTCCAGGGTCCCCGTGTTCAGGACGTACTCGTCGGCCAGCGCGATGGGGACGGCAACGCCGTAGTCGATCTCCCTGCGGTCCCGCCCGTCGAAGGCCGCCGCAGAATCGTCGGAGCGACCGCGGGCGAGCACCCGCGCCCTGCGCAGCGGTCTCGGGGCCAGAAAGGCGATGACCACCGTTTCGGCCTGCGCCCCGATGAGGTCGACTTCCTGCCGCGACCGGATCCCTTCCATGAACGCCACGGCCGCACCCGAATCCAGCGCCGCCTTCAGGGCAAGGCGCGTCACGCCCATCCCGTCCGTGCCGCGGAGTTCCGTCGAGAGCCTCGCCATGCTTTCCGCATCGGGCGACACGCCCCTCCGGGCCGCTTCGGCCCTCACGATATCGCCCGTGGCGAAATAGGGGTAACCCTTCGCGCGGGCAACCTGCCGGGCGATGTCCTTTCCCGCCGCCGGCATCCCGATAATGATGAAGCACTTCACAGGATTCTTCTCCTTGCCTCCCCCGTTGTAAAAGGGGGACCGAGGGGGATTTTCTTTCTGCAATGTACTCTTGACCCTATACCCGATACCCTGTTTTTCGCGCAAGGGTTGACCGTGGAATCTCTTTCGTCTATATAGGGCCACCGGGTGCGGTGACGCGTCGGCGAACGAAGTAATGAAGGAATCACCCATGCAAGGAAAACGAATCCGTGAAAGCGCCATCCTGCTGGCCCAGGTCATGAACCCGCAGGACGCCAACCCCGCGGGGAACGTCCACGGCGGCGTCATCATGAAGCTCATCGACACGGCAGCGGGGGCGGCCGCGATCAAGCACGCGGGGGCAAACTGCGTGACGGCCTCGATTGACCGCCTCGATTTTCACAACCCCGTTTTCGTCGGCGACCTGGTCACGCTGAGGGCCGGCATCAATTACACGGGCAAAAGCTCCATGGAAGCCGGCGTGCGCGTCGAGTCGCAGAACCTCTTCACCGGGGAGACGCGCCACACCGTCTCGGCCTACCTCACCTTCGTTGCCCTGGACCAGCAGGGCAAGCCGGCACCCATCCCGCAGCTCATCCTGGAGACGGCCGACGAGCAGCGCCGCAACCGCGAGGCCCAGGCGCGCCGGGAGGCCAGGCTCCGGGAAAAGACCAAGGAGAAGGCCTGCCAGCTCAACGGCCAGACCTGCGATTAGGCACGTATAATCCCCCTTTGGAAAAGGGGTGACAGCGGGGGATTTCCCGAGAAAGATTCTTGGTCCATTGACAATGAAAAAACTCAACCCCGACTACGTGAAGACCGTCACCGGGCTGGCGAACCAGAGCCCTTACTTCCGCCACCTCGGCATGGTGATTGCCGAACTCGGCATGGGCGAGGCTCTTGTCGAGCTGCAGCCGCGTGACCACCACCTGCAGGTGTACGGCAACGTTCACGGGGGCGTCATCGCGTCGCTTGCGGACACGGCCGTCTTCTGGTCCTGTTTTGCCGAGTTGGATGAGACCGTGGGGATCACGACCGTTGACTTGAAGGTCAACTACCTGGCGCCCGTTGCCGAAGGCATGCTCACGGCGCGCGGCAGGCGGATTCGACTGGGCCGCACCCTGGGCCTCGGCGAGGCGGAAATCTTCAACGGCGAGGGAAAGCTCGTCGCCCACGGGACCTCCTCGGTCATTGTCCTGCCGGGTTTTCATTTTCCCGGCAAACCGAAAGTGCCGCCGAAGTTCCTGTAGCTTCCCCCTGCCGAAACTCCCCGAATACGCTGCTTCCAACGTGTTTGGGAGGGCACAAAATCTGCATGTTTTCCTGCGGCGCCGCAGGCCTTGCGCGAGGGGCGACGGCTCCGGCATTCTGCATGGTGCGTTTGAAAACTCAACGGGAAAAAACGTCCCCTTTGGCGGGGGATGATCCACGCGTGGAAGGGAGAGAACCCATGATTCGTCTTTCATCTCGAAGCTTGCTTTCGCTGTGTGCTGTCATCTTGGCGGTCTTTTCGCTGGCCCTGTCCGGTCCGGCGTTCCTGTCCCTTGCCAATGCCGCCGAGGTGCTTTCCGTTACGGCCGGTGACGGGAAGTCGTTTTACTCCTACTCCACCCGCCTGAGCATCAAGCAGGCGTACTATCTCCTGAACATCAACGGCGGCACAAGGCCTTATACCTTCAGCCTGACCAAGCCCTTCGTCGTCGTCGAGCCGTCGTACCCGGGAGCTCAGGTCTCCTTCAAGGTGATTCCCAAGGCAGTGGGCACGACCATTCTCACGGTCAAGGACACAAAGGGCAACACCATGGTCCGCGAGATCGTGGTATACGACCCCGGGGTGCAGCCGCTTGCTCTCGGCGCGCTGCCTGGCGCATCGAACCCCGTGGCGGTCGGCCAGGGGCGGGGGTTTGGCGTCTCGGGCGGCAAGGCGCCCTATACGGTCGTCTCTGCCAACCCCGGCATCGCCCGCATCGAAGCCAGGACGAACCTCTACATGGTCTGGGGGGTGGCGGCCGGGTCGACGCAGATCACCGTCACCGACGCCGCGGGGGCGAAGGTGCAGGGCACGGTGCACGTGGGCACGACGAAGCCCCTGAGCGTCTCCGCCGATGCCTCGATTCTTGCTGGAGGCAAGGGCGAGCTGGTCATCAGCAGCGGCAACCCTCCCTACTCGGTTTCGACCAGCCCGCACCTCTCGGCGGCTCTCAAGGGCAACGACACGTACGGGCGGACTGTCTACACGCTCACGGCCAAATCGACCGGGCAGGGGACTGTCACGGTCAGGGACGGCGCGGGACAGACGACGAGCAAAACCGTCACGATCAAGGAGTGGGTCACCCTGTCGTTTCCCCAGCTGACCGCCGAGCCCAGGGCCCTCGATGTGGGACAGACGACCCCCCTGGCCGTCTCGGGCGGCAAGCCCCCCTACACGGTGACGGCAAGCAACCCGAGTGCGGTGACCATCCAGCAGCAGTCAACCGGGCAGTATGCCGTCACCGGCCGCCAGGCGGGCGTTGTCGGCATCGTGGCCAAGGACAGCAGCGGCGCGACCCGCGAGCTGTCGCTGATCGTCCGGAACCTGCCGACGCTGACGCTGTCCGCACCGTCCGCGCTGACGGTGGGGTCGACAGGGACGCTCACGCTGATAGGCGGCGCAGGCCCCTTCACGGTGACGGTGTCCGGCAGCCAGCTTACGGCAACCAAGGTCGAAGAAAAGAAATACACACTGACCGCGAAATCGGCGGGCAGCGCGGTCATCACGGTCAAGGACGCCAAGGGCACCACCAAGCAGCACACGGTTTCCGTGACCGTTCCGGTTGCGCCGCTGAAGCTCTTCGTGTCGTCCAATACGCTGCAGCTCGGCGCGACGGGCACGGCCGCCATCCGGGTCCTGTCGGTCCAGGGCGGTGTCGCGCCCTACACGGCAACCGTTTCCGGCAACCAGCTCACCCTGACCCCGGTCAACGCCACGCAGTTCCAGATGACCCCGAAGGTGAAGGGGACGGCGACCATCACCGTCAGGGACAGCAAGGGCACGACGGCCACCCAGGCGATCACGGTGCAGTAGGAAGCCGGGGCCAACCGCAGAACACGTAACGACGTTCATCCGACAACAGAAGGCAGGGCCACCGCGGCCCTGCCTTCTGTTCATTAACTGTTTGATACCCTCTCCTCCGCTGCCCACCTAAGGGTTTTTTCCTGCGGCAATCAGGGATTGACGGATAGTCTTTCAAGAACCTTTACGGAATAATTTTACTTGGGCTGGCCCGGTTCCGGCCGTCGAATCCGGGAAATCCTTTTAGCCGTGGAGGAGAGAAATGGACACCCCGACCATGATCGGCATCCGGTCGGTCGCCGAGGATACGGTGTCGCTGGTTTCGTACTTCCCGATCCCCTTTTTCGGGATCCTGCCAGTCAACGCGTTCCTGATTAGAGCGGCCGAGCCCGTTCTCGTCGACACGGGCCTCGGCGCCCTGCGGGAATCCTTCCTCGATCATCTGCGACAGGTTATCGGTCTCTCCGAGCTGCGGTGGATCTGGCTCACTCACACCGATGCCGACCACATGGGCAACTTGTTGCCAATCCTCGCCGAGGCACCCCGTGCGCGAATCGTCACAACGTACCTGGGAATGGGCAAGATGTCGCTGCAGCAACTGCCCGTGGAGCGCGTCTACCTTCTCAACCCGGGGCAGAGTCTCCATGCGGGAGATCGGGACCTGCTCTGCGTCAAGCCCCCGACCTTCGATGCCCCCGAGACGACGGGCTTTCTCGACGCCCGGACGCGCATGTTCTTCAGCGCCGACTGTTTCGGCGCGCTCATGAAAGCGCCTGCGGAGTCGGCCGGGGAGCTCGAGCCGGAGGATCTCCGCGAGGGGATGGTGGTCTGGACAACGATCGACGCTCCTTGGCTGGCGACAGCCGACAGGAGACAGTGGGTCCGGTCCCTCGACAGGGTCCGCGGGCTCGAGCCGAAGGGCATTCTGAGCAGTCATCTTCCGCCTGCTGTCGGTCTCGACGAAACTCTCCTGCGGCACCTCGACTCGGCGCAATCCGCCGCCCCGTTCATGGGCCCGGACCAGGCGGCCCTGGAGAATCTGACGAAAGGCGTCGGCAAAGTCTGAACGGGTGGCCGCAGGGTCCTCCCGCCGATTGCACGATTCATTCAACCAGCCAGGAGGTGAAACCATGATCAGACAAATCCGAATCCGAAACCTTTGCGCCGCCGCGGTCGCATCGGTCTTCATGCTGGCTTTCGCTGTTTCTGCATTGTCCGCGACATATGAGTCCCTCGCCGGGTTGAAATCCGTCAAGGCGATTTTTGACGTGAGGGCAGCCGGCGCGAAGAGCGCCGCCCTGCAGCTCAAGCTGATCCATGACACGTACCAGGACAAGAACATCCGGGCGGTGTCGAAGAAGCCGTCCTTCGTCGTCGCCTTCATGGGCCCGTCCGTCAAGTTGATCTCGACGAACAGGCAAGCGTTCCCGACGGAGGATCAGAAATCGCTGGATGAAATCGCCCAGACCATCCGGGAAATGGCGAAGGAGGGGATTAGAATCCAGGTTTGCGACTTTGCCGTCAAGGCAAACGGCATAGACCCGGCCTCGATACTGCCGGAGATCAAGCACGTTCCGAACAGCTGGATTTCCCTGATCGGCTACCAGGCCAAGGGCTATTCCATCGTGCCCGTCTACTGACGTACGAAGCGGGAAGAGAAGTGTTCCCGCCGAAAAGGAGGAGCGCTGAAATGAAACACAGGGTCATCTCCTTACTGACAGTGTCCGTCTTCCTGATCGTCTCCGGTTGCGCTACGATCCCGGAAGAGCACAAGGGCGCCGCTACGGTCCGCTGAGGCCGGCAACGGCAGTCCGAGGCCGCGGCATTGTATCGACACCCTGTAGGAGCCACACCATGAGCAAATCCTATGTACGTCTCGACAAGAGCAAAGCCGCGGTCCTGCTGGTGGACCACCAGGCGGGGCTGTGCTCGCTGGTGCGCGATATCGATCCCGACACGTTCAGGAACAACGTGCTGGCCCTGGCCGATCTCGCGAAGTACTTCAAGCTGCCCGCCATCCTGACGACGAGCGCCGAGAGCGGCCCGAACGGGCCCCTGATGACCGAACTCAGGAACACCTTTCCCGATGCGCCCTACATCGCCCGCCCCGGCCAGATCAACGCCTGGGACAACGAGGACTTCGTGAAAGCCGTCAAGGCGACCGGCAGGAAGCAGCTGATCATCGCCGGCATCGTCACCGAGGTGTGCGTGGCGTTCCCGGCCCTGTCAGCGATCGAGGAGGGCTATGACGTCTTCGTCGTGACCGACGCCTCGGGCACCTTCAACGAGGTGACTCGTAACTCCGCCTGGGACCGGATGTCGGCCGCAGGCGCCCAGCTGATGACCTGGTTCGGTGTTGCCTGCGAGCTGCACCGCGACTGGCGCAACGATGTCGAGGGCCTGGCGACGCTGTTCGCCAACCACATCCCCGATTACCGCAACCTGATCAGCAGCCACAGGGCCGGCAAATAGAGATCCCGGGGTGAGAAAAGGGATATAGGAGAGGGTGATTTACGCGGCAATCGCGAAGGAGGGTGACCATGGGGATTCTGTCCTGGATTGTGATGGGGTTGATCGTCGGGGTGCTGGCAAAGTTCGTCATGCCGGGCAAGGACCCGGGAGGGATCATCATCACGGTGCTGCTCGGGGTGGCGGGCGCCTTCGTGGGCGGCTACATCGGGTCCTTCCTGGGGTTCGGGCCCGTCACGGGGTTCAACCTCGGGAGCATCCTGCTGGCTACGGGCGGCGCCATTCTCCTGCTGATCCTTTACCGGTTCATCAAGAAATAGCACTTCCCCCTTTTCCTCAAACTTCCTCTCCCTTGACGGAAGAGGCCTTCGACACGCTCAGGGCCGTGAGCCTGCCGAACGGGATAGAGGTGAGGGTGTGTTCTGCCCTGATTTCAAGATGGGATTTTGCCGGGTGCCTGCTAGAACTTCAGCGGGCCATCGGGAAGCTTCAGCGTACCCTTCATGATGTCGCCCATCGCCTGGGGAACATACGCCGTCGGGCAGAGCAGTTCCCTGACCCCCCTCCTG
>JALOPC010000164.1 GCA_025454095.1 Syntrophales bacterium
AGTCCGCGCCCTGTCCATCCGCGATCCCCTGACCGGCGTCTTCAACCGGGTGTACCTCATGGAGCGTCTCCCGCAGGAGTTCAAACGTTCCCGGCGGTACGGCCATGCGCTGTCGCTCATCATGTGCGACATCGATCATTTCAAGAACGTCAACGACCGGTACGGCCACAGGGCCGGCGACGAGGTCCTGCGGGATTTCGCGGGCCGCATGGCCGGCTCGATCCGCATCGACATCGACTGGATGGCCCGCTACGGCGGGGAGGAATTCCTCATCGTGCTGCCGGAGACGGACCTCCCATCGGCCGGCATCGTGGCGGAGCGGCTGCGGCGGCTCGTTGCGGAAATCCCCTTCGGGCTCAAGGGGGGAGAGTCCCGCATTACCGCGAGTTTCGGGGTCGCCAGCTACCGGCCTGCGCCGCAGACCGAGCGGATCACCTTCGACCTGCTGATGGAACAGGCCGACGAGTTCCTGTACCAGGCCAAGCGGGAGGGGCGCAACACGGTCCGCGGTGCGGCAATCCCGGCCCCCGAGGCGAAAGGATGCACGGCATGAAGAAGAAAAAGATCCTCGTCGTGGACAACCACCCGATCATCCTGGAGTACATGTCCAAGTTCCTGAGCAAGGACGGGCATGAGGTCCGCACGTCGGAAGACGGCCTGCACGCCCTGGACCTGCTCGAGCACTGGCGGCCCGACATCATCTTCGTGGATCTCATCATGCCGAACATCGACGGCAAGAAGCTCTGCCAGATCATCCGGGCCATGCCGGAGATGCAGGACACCTACCTCATCATCCTCTCGGCGGCTGCCGCCGAGGAGCAGATCGATTTCCGGGCCATCGGGGCAAACGCCTGCATCGCCAAGGGGCCGCTGGACAAGATGGGCCAGTACGTCGTCGCTGCCCTTCATGACGCCGAGCACGGGCGCTCGCGGGATGTGCCGGGGCGCATCTTCGGCGTCGAGAACCTCTACTCGCGCCAGATCACCAAGGAGTTGCTCACCATCTGGAAGCACTTCGAGGTCGTGCTGGGAAGCCTCTCCGAGGGTATCCTCGAGATCACCTCGGGGGGCCGCATCGTCTACGCCAACCCCACGGCCATCTCGCTCACCGGCATCCCGGAGGAGCGCCTGCTGGCCTCGAGCGTGCTCGGCCTGTTCGACGCGAGGGACAAGGTCCTCGTGCGGGAGATGATCGACCGCGTGGCGGCCGAGGCGAACATGGTGGCGGCCGACAGCCCGGTGAAGTTCAACGACCGCGAGTTCATGATCAAGCTGCTGCCGATCCGCGACGACATGAAACGGACCCTCATCATGGTGCTCGAGGACGTCAGCGAGCACCGCCGCATCGAGGCCCAGTTCCACCACGCCCAGCGGATGGAGGCCGTGGGGACCCTGGCCGGCGGCATCGCGCACGACTTCAACAACCTCCTCATGGTCATCCAGGGGAACATTTCGCTCATGCTCTACGAGCTCGACCCGAAGCACCCCTTCTACGACCGGCTCCGGAGCATCGAGAAGCAGGTCCAGAGCGGCTCGAGGCTCACGGCCCAGCTGCTGGGCTACGCCCGCAAGGGCCGCTACGAGGTCAGGCCGATCGACCTCAACCAGCTCGTCGAAGAGGCCTGCGAGACCTTCAACCGGACCCGCAAGGAGATCCTCATCCACCAGGAGCTTTCCCGCGACCTCTGTGCCATCGAGGCCGACGCCGGGCAGCTCGAGCAGGTCCTCATGAACCTCTTCGTCAACGCCGCAGACGCCATGGCCGGGGGCGGGAGCCTCATCGTCCGGACGGTCAACACGGACCACCACGCGATGAAAGGCAAGCTCTACAACCCCAAGCCGGGCAACTACGTCCTGATCACCGTGACGGACAGCGGGACGGGTATGGACAAGAAGACCATGGAGCGGATCTTCGAGCCCTTTTTCACGACCAAGGAGATGGGGCGCGGGACGGGGTTGGGCCTGGCCTCCGTCTACGGCATCGTCAAGGGGCACGGCGGGTTCATCGACGTGGACTCGCAGAAGGGCAAGGGGACGACGTTCCGGATCTACCTGACCGCGACGGACAAGCCCGTGGCGCGAAACGGCGCCGAAGCCCCCGAGCCGATCAAGCGGGGCTCCGAGACGATCCTGCTGGTCGACGACGAGCAGATGATGCTCGACATCGGGCGGGACCTCCTGCAGACCATGGGGTACCGGGTCATCACGGCGCGCGACGGCGAGGAGGCCGTGGAGGTCTACCGGGGCCGCAGCGAGGAGATCGACCTCGTGCTGCTGGACATCGTCATGCCCAAGATGGGCGGCGGGCAGGCCTTCGACTGCATCCGGGCGATCAACCCCGCCGTGAAGGTGCTCCTTCTCTCGGGCTACAGCATCGACGGGGAAGCGACACAGATCCTCTCGCGGGGCTGCAACGGCTTCATCCAGAAGCCCTTCAACCTCGAACAGCTCTCGCGCAGCGTCAAGTCGGTTCTGACCGGCAACGGGGTGCAGAAAAAAGGAAACGGGGGAACGGGGCTCGCCCGGGGCATCCGGGCGTAGCAGCAAACCCCAAAGGATCGGCGCATGTCAACACAGCGGAGTCTAAGCGGTCAACCCGACGGGGGCAAGGGGACGGTCCTGATCGTCGACGATCACCCCGTGAACATCCGGCTGCTCGAGAAAATCCTGGGCGCCGCCGGCTACCGGACGCTCGCGGCCGAAAACGGGCCCGACGGCCGGGGTCTCGCCGCGAGCCGCCTGCCGGATCTCATCCTGCTGGACATCATGATGCCCGGCGAGAGCGGGTTCGAGTCCTGCGAAAAGCTCAAGAAGGACCCGCAGACGGCCCACATCCCCGTCGTTTTCCTGTCGGCCAAGGCGGACACGGAGAGCAAGGTGACGGGGCTCAACCTCGGGGCCGTGGACTACATGACCAAGCCCTTCGAAAAGAAGGAGGTCCTCGCGCGGGTGGGCCGGCACCTCGAGACGCGGGACGCCTACCGGAGCATCATCGAGCTGCAGGCGGCCAAGCTCCGACAGGTCCACGAGGCCCAGCAGGCGATCCTGACGCGGCCGGTGGAGCTGCCCGACGCGGTCTTCGGCGTGAGCTACACGCCCATCATCGAGGCCGGCGGGGATTTCTACGACGTCTTCCCCCTGGGGGAGGGCGCCTTCGGCTATTTCGCCGCCGATTTCAGCGGGCACGACATCCGCACCTCCTACAACACCTTTGCGCTCAAGGCCCTGATCAGCCAGAACACGGGGCCGCAGATCCCGCCCGCGGAGACGATGCAGATCATCAACCGCGTCTTCACGAGCCTCATGAAAAACGGCGAGCACCTGACCGGCGTCTACGTGCGGCTCGACCGGGGGACATCGGAACTCACCGTCGTCAACGCCGGGCACCTGCCGGTGCTGCACCTCTCCCGGGAGGGCGAGATCCGGGCGCTTGCCGCCGAGGGCGACATCCTGGGGGTCTTCGAGGATGTCCTGTTCGAGCCCCTCTGCGTGCCGGTTCTCCCGGGCGACCGGTTCTTTCTCTTCACGGACGGCCTGCTCGAGGTCTTCGGGGACGATCCCCGGGGGCGGGAGGAGGGGATCGACGCGCTGATGGCCTGCTGCGCCGAGACAAGGGAGCTGCCGGTCGGCAAGGCCGTCGACGAGATCGTGTCCCTGATCTTCCCGGACCGCGGTCGCATGCAGGACGACGTGCTGCTGCTGGGCGTCGAGGTGTAAGCGCGTTGCGGTATGGGGCATCAGGATCGGTTTTTGCAATGACAGGAAAATCGGATTGCAGGTCAGGTTGTATGGACACATTTGACGTTGCCACGGCTCCCGGATGCCTGGACATTTTCCTTTCGCCGAAGCTCCGGTACATCGACGGGGCCGGCGAGGAGACGGAGCGCTTCCTCGAGGAGAACGCCGTGGGGGTCAGCCCCTTCGGCGTGCTGCTGATCATGCGGGAAGCCCTCACCAACGCGGTGCTCTACGGGAGCCGCCACGAGGAGGATTCCAAGATCCGGTACAGCCTGCGCCTCGCCGGCGGCACGCTCACCATGGAGGTGGAGGACGACGGCGACGGGTTCGACTGGAAGAGCCGCTCGGCGGACGTGCCCGACGTCGCGTCGGAGTCCGGGCGGGGGATGGCGATCATGTCGGTCTATGCCACCGGCTATCAATACAACGAGAAAGGGAACCGGCTCGCCGTCTTCTGGCAGTGTCCGTGACGGCGCGGACCCATCCGGAACGGGCGTCAAGCCCTTTCAATCAACAGGAGGACTCATGGAAGAAGCACTGAAACAGCCCAAGCAGACGCTGATCGCCCCGGGGAGGGACATCGTCGCCTCCTATGCCCAGGAGCTTCGGCGCAACCTGTGGTCTCTCATCGAGGACGGGGTCACGGACGTGACGATCGATTTGGCCGGCGTGCAGATGATCGACTCCATCGGTCTCGGCGTGCTGATTGCGGCCCACAACTCGCTCAAGAAAAAACAGGGCCGTCTCGCGATCGTCCACGTGTCCAAGGAGATCCTGGGGCTGCTGAAGACGATGCGGCTCGACCGGCACTTCGACATCAAGGAATAGCCTCGCCGGTTGGCCGCAGGCGGCTCG
>JALOPC010000165.1 GCA_025454095.1 Syntrophales bacterium
AAGACCGGTAGTCTCGACGTCTATGGCAACTATTCGCGATGGAAATCTATGGCTCCTCATCGAAACACGCGGCCGAAAATGCCATATATGGATGGATACTCTACCCGTAACTACACGATAACCCACCGGATACCCCTAAAGATGTCCTACCGGTACAGGGCGGCCATTTTTTTGATTTCCTCTTTTATGATCCGCTTCAGTTCTTCCGGCGCAACGACCTCGACGCCGGCGCCGTATTTCAGGACAAATCGCGACACTTCAGCGAAGCCGGAAACCGGAAATCGCAGGTGAAGACTCCCGTCCTCACCCGCCGATATCTCCTGGGCGTCGTGCCACACCTGCTCTGCCACCAAGGGGGCAATGCCGGGCCTGAAACGCAGGACCACCTCCGTGGATTGCGGGCCGCTCATGAGGCCGAAGTTTTGCCGGATGTACTCCTTGACCGGGGGCAGGGATTGCGGGAGGGAAACATCTTCTCCGCGCTCCTCTAATGCCTGGATGCGCGACAGGGCAAAGTCCCTCAGTTCATTTCGCAATGTGCAGAAGGCGACGAGGTGCCAGCTTCCCATGTAGCAGAGCAAGTGAAGGGGCAGGATCACGCGCTGCGTTTCCTCCCCCTTGTGGGGCGTGCGGTAGACGATCCGAAGTGCGCGGTTGCGAAACAGGGCTCCCGCCACAGCATGGAAAACAGGCTCCCGAACCCGGTAGTACTCAACGTTCTTGATGGATACCTTCCCGCAGATATCCCCGATGACGGACAGGGAACCATCGGACCGCAGATCTACGAACTTCCGCAGGACCCGCTCCAGGGCCCCCTTCAGTTCCCGGTCCGGGACGGCGGCGGAGAGCCGCTGGGCAAGGCAGAGCGCCACGAGTTCTTCCTGCTTCAGCCAGATGGGGGGAAGCTCGTAGCCATCATTTGTATAGGTATAGCCGCGCCGGTTCGCGTCATAGACCAGGGGCGCGGCAAGCCGTTCCTTCATGAACTCGACGTCTCGCTGCGCTTGCTTGCGGGATATCTCGAAGCGCTCCGCCAGACGCCCCGCATTGGGGTACGCACCGGCCATGGCGCGCCCGTGGAACCACTGGTACCGTTCGTAGGTCAGCTTTTTGCTCATGGGTAATGGGGTCTCCTGCCGGATGAGCGATGGTTCAGTGGAGAGGGAACATCAAAAGGCAAAATGCAAAAGCCCGAACCAAGAGCGGCACGCTCTCGATTCGGGCTTTCTTTCTTCTATCCGGTCGGCAAGGTTCCCTCTCGCATCGTGGACGGGAAAGGGTTGGTTGGCTGGATCCGGGTGACGCCGTTGTCGGGAAAGAAATAAGACCTAAGGCTTCAGTGTGTCAAGACAATATTCGTACAACCTATTTGAACGTGTCCATTTATCGCCGTTTTTTGGACACGTTCCAGGGACGTGCCCAAGCCATGGACATGAGCCGCACTGCCGATGGTCGGCAGAGGTTACCAGGCTAGCTGCTCTTGACTGGCTCCTCGGGCTCCCGTTTCTGCCTGCGGCACAGACCACCTGGTGCCTGATACAGAACGACGTCGCCTTCGCTGCCCTTCATGGGTGTTTTCATCTTCATCATTTACCCGTTAGAAGAAAGTACCTTTGCCAAGGCGTTCATGATGTATGCCTGGACCATACATTTGTATGTCAACGCCATACAAATCACGCCATGTGCAGGATGCCCGCGTAGACGATGTCGCCCGTTGACTTCGAGATGCCGATGAGCATCGTGCCGCCGTCGACGACCAGGAAGGGGTCGAGACCGCACTCGACGATCCAGCAGCCCCTCAGCGCCGCGGCAAGCTGCTCGTTTGCGGCGAAGTACGCCTCGCAACCCTCCGGAATCCCGTCGCCGATGCCGCTGACGGAGAAGGCGCCCTTGTCGGCCAGGTAGGCCTGGGCGATCTGCAGGGCGTCCCGCCGGGTGATCGCCGGTTCTTTCTTTTTCCGGGTCGTCCCGGTCTTCTTCGCAGGGCCTTTCGCCGTCTTTTTCGTTTCCGCCATACTCGATCACCGCCCGCATTTCTGCTTCGACAAAGCGATGCCCCTCCATGCGAGGGGCATCACGGGATAAACACCATGGGAAGAGGATTATTCCCCCTCACCCTGCCCTCTCCCACAAAGGGGAGAGGGGAAATGTGTGAAAAGGCCCTCTCCCGCGGAGGGGGAAAGGGAGTTGGGATTGTGATTGCTTCGTCGCTGTCGCTCCTCGCAATGACAGAAAACAGAAGGCTCCTCGCAATGACATGCAATCCTTACTTGTGCAGGATGCGGTAGTCCACGACGGAGATGCCTTTGTCGTAGACGATGACCGGGTTGAGGTCGATCTGGTCGAATCCCGGGTAGTCCTCGGCGATCTTCGCCAGTTTCCGCATCACGTCGACGAGGGCCGCGATGTCCTTCGGGGCCCTTCCGCGGGCGCCTGCCAGGATCGGGTAGCCCTTGATCCCCGCGATCATCCTCTCGAACTCGCCGGGGGCTGCCGGCAGCAGGCACAGCTGCACGTCCCTGTAGATCTCCGTGAAGATCCCGCCGAGGCCGAACAGCATCGTCGCGCCGTACTGCGGGTCGCGGGCCACCCCGAGGATGACCTCCACGCCGCCGGGCTCCGCCATGGGCGAGACCGTCGCGCCTTCGATCCGCGCTCCGGCAGCCTTCCTGCGGACCGTCGCCATCATCGCCTCCCAGGCCTCCCTCATACCCGAGGGCCGGATGCCGAGCGCCACGCCCCCCACGTCCGTCTTGTGGGAGATGTCGGGCGAGACGACCTTGAGAGCCACGGGCCGGGCGAACCGCTTGGCGTATTTGACCGCGTCGTTAGCGCTCTTCGCGGGGGCCGCCGTGACCGCCGGGATCCGGTACGAGCGCAGCAGGCGCACCGCGGCAGGCGCCGGCATGAGCCTCAGCCTCGGCCCTTCGTCGTCCGCTTTCGCGTGCGCCTCGGCGGCCTTGGGTTTCATCTCCTCGTGTGCAAAGAACTGGGCAAGGGCCCGCACGCCCCGCTCCGGCGTGGGGTAGACGGGGATGCCCTTCGCGTGCATCTTGAGGGCCTCCTCGCGCTCCACCTCGGCGCCGCCGCAGTAGACGATCAATTCGCCCTTGCCCGTCACGATGTCCGACGCGCCGTGTACGGGGTCGCCGAAGACGACGACGCTCGTGTCGTAGTCGGACTTCGCCTCGGCGATCGACTTCGAGTAGAGACTGGGGTCGGTGATGGCGTCGCCCGTGAGGTCGATGGGGTTCGTCAGGCCGCAGTGCGCCGGCAGAAACGCCCGAAGCCGCGCCTTGAGATCCTCCGACGGGAAGGGAACCTCGAGGCCGTACTTCTCGGCCTCGTCGATGCCGAGGATCGCGGCGCCGCCCGAGCTGGAGATGAACAGGAGCCGCTTCCCCGTCGGGCGGTCCATGTAGGCCAGCCCCTTGGCGAAGTCGTAGAGCTCCTCGAGGTTGTCGGCCCGGCAGACGCCGTATTTTTTGAAAATGGCCTGGTAGATCTCGTCGCTTCCGGCCAGGGATTTCGTGTGGCTCTCGGCCGCCACGCGCCCTCTCGCCGTGCGCCCCGATTTGAGGATCACGACGGGTTTTTTCGCCTGCCCGAGGGCCTCGAGGAACGCGGCGGGCCGCTTCACGCCCTCGATGTAGCACGCGATGACCTGCGTGTTGGGGTCGTCGTTGAAGTAGTTGATGCAGTCCGACTCGTCCACGTCGGCCCGGTTGCCGAGGCTGACAAAGCCGCTGAAGCCCAGGTGCTCGACGCTCGCCCAGTCGATGAGGGCCGCGCCCACGGTGCCGCTCTGGGAGACGAAGGCGATGCGCCCTCTCGTGGTAATGAGCGGCCACGACGCGCAGAGGCTGCTGTAGGGGATGTTCACCCCCTGGCAGTTGGGCCCGATGAGGCGCACGCCGTACTCCCGGCCCGCCTTCGCCAGCTGCGCCTGGAGCTTCTCGCCGCCCTCGCCCGCTTCGGCAAACCCGCCGGTGATGACCACGGCGGATTTCACGCCGGCCCTGCCGCACTCCTCGATGGCCCCCACGACCATCCGGGCGGGGATGACGACGACGGCCATGTCCGCGGGCGTCGGGGTCGCACCGATCGCCGGGTAGGCCTTGAGCCCCAGGATCTCGTCGGCTTTCGGGTTGACGGGATAGATGGGCCCCGCAAAGCCTGCCTGGATGAGGTTGTAGAGGATGTCGTAGCTGAGCTTGCCGGGCGTGCTCGAGGCGCCGATGAGGGCCACGCTCGCCGGCTTGAAGATGGCATCCAGCGGACGGATCGATTCCATAGGTCCTCCTTTGTCGTGCGGTTGCGGTGAAGAAAACGGTGGGTCCCCCTGACAGACGGCCGAATCCTACCACAGTGCCCCTGCATTTTCTACGGGGAAGTCGCCCGCCCAAAATACGAATATCGGCGTATCCAGTTTCGCCCCCGGAGGACCGATAACTTCCGTATCGCTTTCCCGGTCGCCTTCCGCACCGTGCGGCGACCGCCTGTCCAGCATCCATATGTCCAATCCATCCACGGGGGTAAATCGTGCCATGAAGAAGGGTCCAGTCGGAGGAAACGT
>JALOPC010000166.1 GCA_025454095.1 Syntrophales bacterium
CCGTCGGCTCCGCCATCTCCTTGAGATCCGGCGAGATGAGGAGATCGAAGCCGACCATGTCCTGGATGTCCTTGGCCTTCTTGCCGGGCAGGACTTCCAGCAGCACCATGCGCCTCGTCTTGTCGTCGAACCCGAACAGGGCCTGGTTCGTGATCACGCGATAGGGCCCGGACCCCGTCACGCCGGCCTTCTCGCGGTAGTCCGCCGAGCCGTCGCCGAACCCGATGCTCGTGAGGAACTCCACCTTCTCGGTGAAGCGCCTCTTCTCGAGGGCCATGATGATGATGGACTTCTCGCAGTTGGCCGCCATGGCGCCGGCCCCGCCGCTGCCGGGGAAGCGCGTCTGCGGGACATTGTAGGTTCCTCCCTCGAAGGTGGAGCAGACGTTTCCGTACATGTCGATCTGGGCGCCGCCGATGAAGGCGTAGTCCGAGTATCCCCGCTGGGTCAGCTCGAACACGGCGCTGAGGCCTTTCAGGAAGCAGGCCTTGCGGCAGGCCCGCGTGTCCCCGACCGAGAGGGGCATTCCCATCTCGAGGATGGGGCTCAGCGGCCCGGACTCGAAAATCATCGACAGGCCCGGCGCGTGCGTGAGCTGCGCGTGCATCGACGCGATGATGGGGAGACCTGTCCCCACGAATACGATCTTCTCGTCTTCCAGTACCCGTGACCCCGTGTAGGCGATCATTTCGAACGGTGTATAGTCAGGCATACAGCGATCCTCCTTGATTTCGATCTGGCTGGAATGGTTTACGAAAGGATGATGGGCTGGCCGCCGTCCATGTCCCTCAACTCCCGGAGCTTCTTGTAGCCCACCTTGGCGAGGAAATCGTCGTAGGTCTCGCAGCCGAAGATGTACTCGTCATAGTACTTCTTCAACGCGTCCTTCTTCCCCGTCTTGCGGAACTCGTCGCAGATCCCCCGGAACATCTTGATGTGGTCCATGTCGAACCAGTAGTACCCGTAGGAAGCGCCGGGGTAGGCCCCGTAGGGCTGCTCGGCGAGGGCGTCCACGGTGGCGTAGGGGATCTCCGTCAGGTTGGGGTAGGTCCGGATGTTCTCGTTGGGGATGATCCGTTCGGTCGTCACGATCGTGTGGGCGGCCGCCATGGCGATCTCGGGGCAGGTGCAGTGGGCGCCGAAGATCCGGCTGTTGCCGTAGATGTCCGCCGCCGTCACGTGCACGATGCCGAGGTCGGGGTGGCAGGCGGGGACGAGATAGACGTTCTTCTCCGTGAAGGGACACTCCGCCATCCGGCCCCGGTTGACGAGCTCCATGTCCGAGCCGCCGTGATCCCGCGTCGGGATGAAGGGGATCCCCATGGCCGCGGCCTTGAAACGCGCCGACATGCCGTAGTTGGTGTAGTCGTCGAGCCGGACCATGCCGTTCGACGTGAGGTACCGCAGCAGGGGGGCGATGCCGATGACCTCGTAGCCCCACCAGGCCAGCTCCACGCGCCGGATGGACACCCGGTCCGGGTCGAGGATCATGGCCCCCGCCAGGAGCTCGGCGCAGATGGAATTCGACTGGAACGACAGGGTCAGCTCCCTCGCGCCGTGCCGGATGATCTCGTGCACGATCGCCACGGGGACCCTCGTGTTGACGAACCCGCCGATGCCGATGTTGATGCCGTCGCGGACATACCGCCCCACGGCCTCCTTCAGCGGCATGCGCTTGTCGCGCATCCCCTTGGCCTTGTTGGACATGGTTCGCCGCGCCTCGTCGGGCGAGGGACCCCACCACTCGAAGGGCTCCTCGGCCGTCTTCCGGTCGTATTTCAGACCGGATACCTTTTTGATCTTTGAACTCGCCGTCTTCTTCATTCACTACCTCCCTCTCTCCTTGATTGGGACGCGGGAGGCACCCGGGAAACAGGGGCGCCGCCGGGCCCACCGGCCTATACACAAAAAATGCAGTTCCGTCAACAAAAATGGCGCGGCAGGGGACGGGCGGGCCCGCGTCCGGCGTCCGCCCATTTCGGGATTGCCAAGGGTCCCTTTTTCGAGTATAAAACCAAGCTTCGGACACCAAGCACGATCGACGGAGGTAATCCATGGGAAGTCACAAGAAGCACGAGAGGAAGAAGGAACTGCGGCGCAAGTGGAAGCGCCGGGAGAAGAGGCAGAAACTGATCGCCAAGGGGCTCAACCCCGACGAGAGCAACAAGATCAAGAAGATGGCCTGAGCGGCCTGCGGCTGCGGAAAGCAGCCTGCAGCGTGCAGGCGGCAGGCAACGCGTCGTCTTCCCGGGGCCCCCGTTGCCTGGACCCTGCCGCCCTTCCCGCTTCGCCGGGTTTGCCTTCCTGCCGCCCGGGGCCCCGGGCGGCAACGGCCCGCCATTTCTGAGTTCGCCGGCATACCCGGCCGCTTGCAGCCGGCCGGGCAGGCCTCATACCGGCTGAACGAACAGCCTGCCGACACCCAGACTCGCTTCCCCGGGATTTCTTAAGACTGGACGGCGCCCGCCGGCCAGAGCATGAAGATCCCCTTGCGCACCATCATCACGGCGATGGCGGCCAGAAGAATCCCCGCCAGCTTCGACAGGGCCCGCGATCCCGAGCGGCCCAGCACCTGGTGGATCGGCCCGGCAAGCCAGAAGACCGCACCTGCGATGACGATGTTCACCACCGTGGCCGCCACGGTGGGCGCAACACCGTATTCGCCCACCAGGACGAAGATCGTCGTCAGCACCGCCGGCCCCACGATAAGCGGCACGCCGATGGGAACGGCGCCGAGACTGTCGGCGTCCACCTGGGCGACCCGCTTTTCCACGGTGATGACATCGATGACCGAGATTGTGAACAGCAGGATCCCCCCGGCGATGAGGAAGTCCGCCACGGTGATCCCCAGGTAGTGGAAGATCCACCTGCCCACGGCGAGAAACACCAGGGCCACCGCAAGCGCCGTGATCATGGACTGGACGATGATCCTCCGGACCGCACGGGGATCGACCCCTTCCGTCAGGTGCATGAAGAGCGGCAGGATGCCGACGGCATCGACGGCGACGAACATGGGGAAAAAGCAGAGCCAGAAATCACTCATGACAGGTGCACACGTGCGTGAGTGAAAAGACACTGACGCACTATCTCGCTAATTTGGCGGCGATCTGCGCAACGTGCCTTCCCTGCCAGCGGGCAGCGGCCAGTTCGTTTTCGCTGGGCATGCGGTCCCCCTTCGGGCCGACGATGGTCGAGGCGCCGTAGGGCGAACCGCCGGTGATCTCGTCGACCCGCGACTGCCCCGCAAAGGCGTAGGGCAGGCCGACGACGATCATCCCGTGGTGCATCAGCGTGAGGTGAACGCTGAGGATCGTCGATTCCTGGCCGCCGTGCTGGGTGCCCGAGCTCACGAAGACGCTGCCCGCCTTGCCGACAAGCGCGCCTTTCGCCCAGAGACCGCCCGTCGCGTCCAGGAACTGCCGCATCTGCCCGCACATGTTTCCGAAACGCGTGGGCGTGCCGAAGATGACGGCATCGGCGCTGCCGAGTTCCTCGACGGTGCAGACCGGGATGCCGGCCATCGACTTCTGCGCCTCGAGGGCCCCCATCTTGCCGAGGACCTCCTCGGAGAGCGTCTCGGGGACGCGGCGCAGAACCGCCTCCGCCCCGACGACCTCCTTAGCCCCTTCGGCGACGGCCTGCGCCATCCTGTAGATGTGGCCGTACATGGAATAGAACACGACTAGCACCTTCATGGTTCTTCTCCTTGTTCTTTCAATCAGACGTTTCACCCTCGCCGCCATCCTCTTCCCTCAGGGGAGAGGAAAATTCCGGCACGGCTACCTTCTCAGACGCTTCACTGCGGTGGCAATGATTTCCAGGGCGTGATCCACCTCGCCCTCGGTGGTGTACTTGCCCGTGGACAGACGGATCGTCCCGCGGGCCCACTCGAGGGGGACCCCCATGGCCCGCAGCGTCTTCGAGATTTCCACGGACGCCCCGTGGCAGGCGGCCCCCGCCGAGGCGGCAAGCCCTTCCATCGCGCCAAGGAGAACCCCCGCATCGACCGCCCTGAAGCCGGCGCTCAGCGTATTGGGCAGCCGGTTTTCGGGGTGCCCGTTGACGCGCACGTCCTCGATGGAGCGCAACAGTCCTTCCTGCAGCCGATCCCGCGTCTTCCGCATGCGGTCCCCGTTTGCCTCGAGGTCGCGCCCGGCAACCTCGCAGGCCGCCCCGAGCCCGGCAATGCCGATGACATTCTCCGTACCGGCCCGCCTTGCCGACTCGTGCCCCGCGCCGTGCAGGAACGTCGCCAGCCGGACCCCCTCGCGGATGTACAGCGCCCCCACCCCCTTGGGGGCGTAGAGCTTGTGCCCCGCCACGCTCAGCAGGTCGACCCCCAGACCGCCCGTGTCGACGGGGACCTTCCCGACGGACTGCGCCGCGTCGGTGTGCACCAGAATCCCCCGCCTGCGGGCCAGGCGGACGATCTCGCCGATCGGCTGGATGGTTCCGACCTCGTTGTTGGCGTGCATGACGCTCACCAGGATCGTCCGCTTCCCGATGGCGCGCTCGAGGGCCGCCAGGTCGATGAGCCCCGCCGCGTCCACGGG
>JALOPC010000010.1 GCA_025454095.1 Syntrophales bacterium
AGTGGATCGTTTTCCCCTCCCTGTCCCGGTAGTGGATGGCGGACAGGGCCCCGGCCCGGTCGTAGGCGAAGAGACAGGAGATCCCGTTGGGGTATTCGCGCTTCACGAGCCGCGCGGCCGGGTCGTATTCGTATCGGTAAATTTCCCCGGCGGGGCCCGTGATCTTCGAAAGGCTTCCGCGGCGGTCGTACTCGTAAACCGTTCGCTTGCCCTCGGAGTCGATCAGGGCCGTCCGCTGGCCCTTGTCGTTGTATTCGAACCGCGTCGAGCGGCCCCTGGCGTCGCGGATCTCGGCCGTTTCCCCGAAGCGATCGTAGCGGATCTCGCATGCCGAGTTTGCGTTGGAGGCCTTCGTCATCTGCCCCGAGGCGTCGTATTGCCACTCGGTGAACCCGCCGGGGTAGCTCTGCCTCACCACCCTGCCGAGCCTGTCGTAGGCGTATTCGACGGCCTGCCCCCGGTGATTGGTCTCCCGGACGATGCGGCCGAGGGCGTCGAACTGGGTGTACTCGGAGGTGCCGTTGGGGAAAGTCAGGGCGTACGGCAATCCCCTCCGGTAGTCGTAGCGGTAGGCGTTTCCGTTTGCATCGGTGAAGCTCCGCAGCAGCCCTTCGCCGGACAGGCTGAACTGCAGACGGTTTCCTGCCCCGTCGGTGATGGCGCTGAGCCTGCCGTACGGGTCGTAGCTCCAGCGCGTCGTCCTGCCTTCGCCGTCCTGCTGGAGGATCGGCCTGCCCAGGATGTCGCTCTGTCTCGCAACCGACCGCCCCTCGGCATCGGTCACCCGCGCAGCCCGGCCCAGCGCGTCCCGCGCGATCGTAAAGGAGCCCGTGAGGCCCTCGACCCTGTCGATGAACCCGAGGCGGTCATAGCGGTACCGCGCCAGCGCGACCCCGTTCCGAAGAACTTCCGTGACGCGCCCGTGCCCGTCGCGCCGCATCCGGGTGACGACGCCCCAGGGATCGACGTGGCTTTCCAGGAAACCCGACAGGTCGTATGTGAGGATGTTCCCCGCGCCCCGCGGGTCGGTAATGGTGAGATTCAGGCCGTCCGGGGAATAGCGGTACGTGGTGCGGTTTCCCAGGGCATCGTCGTAGGCCTCCAGGATGCCCTCCGCAGAGTAGCGCCAGCGTTCCTCCTTTCCCTCCGGCCCCTGCAGGGCTATGAGCCGCCCGTTGCGGTCGAACTTCAGAGCGGCTCGATTCTGCATCCTGTCGATCAGGATCCGTTCATCTCCCGACGCGTGGATTTCCTTGGCTCCGAGGAACTGTCCGGACTCGTTGTACGCCTCCTGCCGGTAGTCACCCGCCGTGCCTTCCGCCATCGCGAGGTAGCGGTAGGACAGGGCCGTACCGTCCCCCCGCCGCATGCCGGACAGAAGCCCGCCCTGGTGGGTGAACATCGTGTCGGGCCCCCCGGGGATTCGCACCCTGGCGAGCAGTCCCGCCGTGTCGTAGACGTAGGTCTGATTCTGCGCGGCCCTGCCCATCATGGCTGCGAGCCGTCCCCGCGCGTCATACCGGTATTCCACGCGCAGCCCCGCCGGTCCCTCAACGGCGGCGATCCGCCCGTCTTTCCACTGCACGGTCAGCTTTTTACCGAAAGAGCCCTCGATGGACAACGGCGAGATCCCGTTCCGGTCCCTGCGGACGTTCAGGAGGTTGCCTGCGAGATCCCGCTTGGCGACCAGGTAGCCCTTGGGATTGAATTCCCAGCGCTCGCCGTTGCCGAGCCGCAGCAGGTAGCCTCCTTCCGCGGCCGGCGCCAGGCTGATCCCGACGCTTTCGCCCGGCCGGACGGCGCGGTACTCCTTGCCTTCCCGAAGTTCGTACTGCTCTTCCCGTCCGTCGCCCCTGACGACGATCAGCTTCCCGTCGGGGCGCTTCTCGACGCGGACGTCAAAGGGATCGGCCGTCCAGCCCTTTCCGAAATAGCCCGTGCGGGCGCTGCGGCTGTTGTACGAGCGGTCGAGGTACGGGCGCAGCTCCAGGCCGCAGGGGACCTCGATATCCCGCACGGCGAGAAAGAGATTGCCGGAGAAATCGGAGTCGGGGCCGAGGCGCAGGGGGATTGCCGGGGAGGGGGCCTGCCGGTTCACGGCCTGAGCGTGCGCGGTTGTCGTCAGGGCCGCCATGACGAGAAGGCAGATGAGTATCAGGGGACCGGGCGACAGCGAAACGAGCCGGCTTCGATCCTGCATCTTCGCACCTCCGATGTTGTCTGCCGGTGGGTTTTCTTCAGGCCGCCACAAGCATTGTCTCACGGGATTTTTTGCGTTTTGCCCAGTGCCTTCACGCTCTTTCTCGCTGCTTCCCCCGTCTTTCCCCGCGGGTCGAGGATTGCCGCCTTTTCCCAGTCCTGGCGGGCCTTGCCGTAGTCTTCAAACTTCTGGGCGAATACGTACCCTCGCCGCAGGTAGGCCTCGGCATAGTCGGGCCTGAGCCGGATGGCCTCGGAGTAGTCGTTGACGGCCTTCAGGTTCTCGCCCTTTTTCTCGTACGCCGCGCCCCGGTTCAGATACGCTTCGGGCCTGTGCTTCGTGTCGAGGCGGCTCGCACGGTCGAACCGGGCCAGGGCCTCGTCAAGCCGGCCCGCCCTGGCCGCGGTCAGGCCGTTGTCGATGCAGGCCCGCGCCGCCCGTTCGTAGTCGGCCGCGGCCTCCTGCTTCATGCCCTTCGCGGCATAAGCCCGGGCCCTGAGGGAATAACCGATGTCTAAATTGGGTTCGAGCTCCACGGCCCGGCTGCAGTCGGCGATGGCGCGGTCATGGAGACGGTTCAACTCATGGACATTGCACCGTGCCACATAGGAAGCCGCAACGTCCGGCTTGAGTTCGATGGCCTTCGAAAAGTCCTGCAGGGCCTCGTCGTAACGCTTCAGGTCCATAAAGACGTGCCCGCGGCCGATGTAGGCGGCCGGGGCTTGCGGGTTGAGTTCGATGAGTTTCGAGTAGTCGGCGAGGGCCCGGTCGTATCGTTTCAGCTTCTCCTGGGCCCGTGCGCGCCCGGAGTAGGCCTCGGCCGTTCCCGGCATGAATTCCAGGGCCTTCGTGAAATCGGCGACGGCCTGCTCGTAGCGACCTTTTAGCAGGTTTTCCATGCCCCGCTGCAGATCGGCAACGCCCGCCGGCGGCTCCGACAGGACAGGGGTCAGGGAGACGACCGCACCGTCCCTCATGACCTTGATGCCGACGGGTTTCCCGGCAGGGGCCTCCCGGATGATCCGGACGAAATCCTGCGTCGTGCCGATGGGGGTGCCGTTTGCCGACACGATCACATCGCCCGCCCGGATCCCGGCCCTGGCCCCTGGCGAGTCCTTCCCCGGGTCGATAACTTTCACGCTTCGGCGGTTGCCCTCCGCCGTGACGTCATCCTGGATGGTGATCCCCAGCCATGCCGCGCCTGAGGGCAGGGCAGGGGCGAGGACGAGCAAGAGAACCAGGTACAAAGACAGAATTGCGACACGTCCTGACATGTCGACCTCCCTGCGCTGTTGGGTTCTCGTCTTTGATGGGCGGGGACGAAACGAAAAAACCGGGCCCATCCGGGTAAATCTACCCGAATGCCCGGTTGGACGGCTCACGCGACCCTTTCATCCTGTCCCCCTCTTCCGGTTCAGGGTGCGCCTGGTTGACCGTTGATTGACGGCTTGAACGGTTTCTTATGGCTCGGAGTATACTCGAAACCCCTCCGCGAGGGAAGGGGGTTGGACGGGGTGATCAGAAGTCGCTGCCCGTGTCGAAGGCCGGGTTCTCGAAGCGGGTGAATTTCTCCTGGAAAACGAGTTTCACCGTCCCGACGGGTCCGTTTCGCTGCTTGCCGATGATCACCTCGGCGAAGCCCTTCTCGGGGTTGTCCTCGGACTTGTTGTAGACCTCGTCGCGGTAGAGGAAGAGGATCACGTCGGCGTCCTGCTCGATGGCGCCCGACTCGCGCAGGTCGGCCATCTGGGGCCTGCGGCTCGTGCGGTCCTCCACCTTGCGGTTGAGCTGCGAGAGGGCCACCACGGGCACGCTGAGTTCCTTGGCGAGCCCCTTGAGCGAGCGGCTGATCTCCGAGATCTCCTGTTCGCGCGTGTCGGAGTAAGCGCTTCCCTTCATGAGCTGGAGGTAATCCAGGACGATGAGCCCCAGGCCGTGCTCGGCCTTGAGGCGGCGGGACTTGGCCTTCATTTCGAGCACCGAGATGGAGGGCGTGTCGTCGATGAACAGGCGCGCCTCGGAAAGCCGGCCGGCGGCCGTCGTGAGCTTCGGCCAGTCCGACTCGCCCAGGAAGCCCTTGCGGATCTTCTGGGAGTCCACGCGGGCCTCCGAGGAGAGCATGCGCATGGCGAGCTGCTCCTTGGCCATTTCCAGCGAGAAGACGGCCACGGGCACATTTTCCTCGACGGAGCAGAACTGCGCGATGTTCAGGGCGAAGGCCGTCTTGCCCATGCTGGGGCGGCCGGCGATGATGATGAGGTCCGAGCGCTGCAGGCCCGAGGTCATCTCGTCGAGCTTCGTGAAGCCCGTGGCCACGCCCGTGATGAGCTCCTTCTTCTCGTAGAGCCGCTCGATCGTCCGGAAGCTGTCCTTGATGATGTCCTTCAGGGGGTAGAAGGAGGGCTTGATCTTGTTCTGCGAGATCTCGAAGATGGCGTGCTCGGCCTCGTCGAGCACGCTGTCCACGTCGGCGCCGGCGCCGTAGGTCCGGTTCAGGATCTCGGTGGCCGTCCCGATGAGGTTGCGCAGGACGGACTTCTCCTTGACGATCCGGGCGTAGTGGCTGATGTTGGCCGCCGAGGGGACGTTGTCGACGAGCTGCGAAAGGTAGACGGCGCCGCCCACGGCGTCGAGCTGCTTCTTGTCCCGCAGGTGATTGCTCAGCGTGATGAGGTCGACGGGCTGGTTGCGGTCGGAGAGCTCCAGGATGCCCGAGAAGATCTTCCGGTGGGCGTCGCTGTAGAAATCGGAGCCCGCCATGATCTCCAGCACCGGGTTCAGGGCGGCGTTCTCGAGCAGGATGCCCCCGAGGATGGACTGCTCGGCCTCCAGGTTCTGGGGCGGCACTTTGAGAATGGAGGGGTCGACGGCTTTCATAGGGGCACCGCTGCCGGGCCAAAGGGGAACGGATCCATTACGGTTGCGAATCGGGAGGAAACGGGGTTGCAGCCCCCGGCTGCGTGACGCAGGGGGCTGGTCCGCCCGGATGTTTCCTGACCTGGATGCGCGAGTTTCAGCCCTGCTCCTCGATGACCTTCACCGTGATGTCGGCCGCGATGCCGGGGTAGAGCTTGATCTTGACGGCGTATTCCCCGAGCTGCTTGATCGGCTCGTCGAGGGCGATCTGCTTGCGCTCCACCGTGAGGCCCTTCTCCTCCAGGGCCTTCTCGATGTCCTTGTTCGTGACGGAGCCGAAGAGCTTCTCCTGGTCCGCCGTCTTGCGGGCGATCGTCACCGCGACGCCGGCGAAGCTCGCCAGCATGGCCTCGGCGTTCTTCCGCTCTTTCTCGGCGCGCTTGGCGAGCAGCTTCTTCTCGTGCTCGATGGCCTTGACGGAGATGCTCGTCGCCTCCATGGCGAGGCCCTTCGGGATGAGGTAGTTCCGGGCGTACCCGTCGGTGACCTTTATCGTATCCCCGCGCTTGCCGAGGGTTTCAACGTCTTCCTTCAGAATGACCTTCATCTCTTTCCTCCTTTGTTGATTGCCTCAATCCAAACAAACCGCCGGTTACGCCGTCGTGTCGCTCGCGGGGCGGTTCATCTTCCTGAAGTCGACCCAGATGTCGAACAGGCCGAGGGCCGATACGAACACCAGCAGGTACTGGTACAATACGATCAGGGCGTAGAACAGGGCCCGGAGGTACCGCGGGATGTTCTTCTGCCTGAAAAAGAACTGCACGATCGACAGCCCCTGGAGCAGGTACAGGAAGAGCACCACGATCAGCACGTTGAGGCCGGCGATCTGCACCGCCTCCTCCGGGACGATCATGGAGACACCCGACGCGATGACGAACCACACGACCCAGTCGGGCATCTTCCAGCAGGCCAGGTCGCCGAAGTCCGGAAACGAGGGGTCCCTGCCCTGGCAGAGAAGCCGCATGCCGAGCACGTTGAGCCAGATGAAAAAGGTCACGCCCGTGACGAGCAGGGCGATCCCGTGGTGCACGATCCAGGCGGTGACGTCCGGCGCGCTCTCGCGCAACTGGTCGATCTGCTCCTGCGGCAGCCCGATCTCCTCGTACAGCGCGAGGCTGTACTTGATGCTCTCGCCCACGTAGCCCCGGACGATGTCCGGGACGCTCCGGTCGAGGGCCTGGCTGTACCCCAGCAGGATCGCGGCGATCAGCGCGATGAACACGGCGACCGAAAGGCCCACCGTCATCTCGATCCCGTAGCGCCGTTTCAGGACTTCCGGGATCAGGATTCCCGCCGAGCCCAGCACCAGGAAGAAGGGAACGCTCTCCACGAGCCCGCCGATCCTGAAGACGGCCGCCAGAAGGCCGATCGACAGGAGGAACATGGCGATGCCGGGGACCCGCCCCATCCTCCAGTGAAAGAAAGCGATGGGCAGCGGCGCGAGCAGGCTGAAGACGAAACCGACAACGGGGCTCAGGATCACGATCAGGAAAAGAGAGCTGGTGATCGCCGTGCCCAGGATGAATTCCTTGACGTTGAAGCTCTTGCCTGCCTCCAAGGGGTTGCCGTCCTCGCGCTGCCCGTTGCCGGCCGGGCCTTCGGCCCTGCCGGGGCTGCATGCGGAAATGGGTTACGCTCAGCTCTCCGTGACCATGAAGGGGAGCAGCGCGATGTTGCGGGCGCGCTTGATCTCGACCGTCAGCGCCCTCTGGTGAAGCGCGCAGTTTCCGGTGATGCGCCGGGGGATGATCTTGCCGCGTTCCGTCACGAAGTACCGGAGGGTGTCCACGTCCTTGTAGGACATCTTGATGCTCGAGTCCGTGCAGAACCGGCAGACCTTCCTGCGGTGGTAGACCTTGCGGTCGCCGCGGGGCCTTCCGTGCCCGCCTCCCGGGCCTCTCGAATCTCTCCCGCCCGGACCGCCCGTCCTGGGGGGCCTGCTTCCCGTCGTGCTCTCTGAAGGTGTTCTCATCTCGTTATCCCTCCGTCGTGGCTTCCGGCGCCGGTGCTGCCGCCGCCGCCGCGCTTGCCGGCTTGATGACCGCCGGGGGCTCCGCCGCGGCCTCCGCCGCGGCCTTCTGTCCGGCCAGTACCTTTTCGATCTCCTCGGCCGTGATGCTGTCGACGAGCTTTACGGACATGTACTTCAGGACCTTGTCGTCGAACTTCAGGATTCGCTCGACCTCGGCGACGATCTCGCGCTTGCCCGCAAAGTCGATGAGGATGTAGAACCCCCGGCTCTGCTTGCGGATGAGGTAGGCGAGCTTGCGCTTTCCCCAGCGCTCGACCTTCAGGACCGTCCCCTTCATGTCGGTGATGATCTTGCTGTAGCGGTCGATGATGGCGGTGATGTCGTCGCTGGACAGCTCGGACTGGACGATAAACAGGGTTTCGTAACGCTTCAAGTCTTGACCTCCTTTCGGCTCTGTAGCCCGACCACGGGGTCCGGGCAAGGAGTGCCTGATATGAAATTTTTGAACCTGTTCTTTTATACCAGACAAAACGATAAATCAAGCCCTTTGTGAAGGTCCCCGGGGGGGCCGCGCGGGCGGACGGGTCGACCTGCGGGGAGGGGGTAAAATGAAGCTTGACAGGGCCCCGGCCTTTCCCTATCAAAGGAGGACCGGAACGGAACGGTCCTGCATCGGGCGGGACGGGCCGTTTCGCGTGGCACAATCTCCTGAAAGGGGAAAATCTCTCATGATCAGAACCGGTTGGCTCCTGATGGTCGGCGCGGCGCTCGTCCTTTCCGTCTCCGGCTGCATGGTGGCGGAAAGCACGTACCTGAAAAAGGTCGAGGAGGCCGGCGGCCTGGAGAAATCGCTTGCCGCCTGCGAACAGAGGGGCAGCGAGCAGGCGGCCCGGATCGCGGCGGTGGAGAAACAGCGCGACGCGCTTGCCCAGCAGCTGGAGGAGCAGAAGAAAAAGGTCGTCCAGGTCGAGACGGTCAAGGAGGAGACGAGCAAGACCTACGCGCAGATGATCGAGAAGATGAAGTCGGAGATCGCCGAGGGGCAGGTGACGATCACGGAGCTGAAGGGACGGCTCACCGTGAACATGGTCGACGCCATTCTCTTCGACTCGGGCAAGGCCGACATCAAGCCCGAGGGCCGGCGAATCCTGCAAAAAGTGGCCGACGTGATCGGCCAGGTGGAGGACAAGGCGATCCGTGTCGAGGGGCACACGGACAACGTCAAGATCAGCCCGGCGCTGGCCCGCGCTTTTCCCTCGAACTGGGAGCTCTCGGCGGCCCGCGCCACCAACGTGGCCCGCTATCTCCAGCGCCTCGGCGTCGATCCCTCCCTGCTGTCCGCCGCGGCCTACGGCGAGTTCCGCCCCGTTTCGGAGAACGAGACCCCCGAGGGGCGGGCGAAGAACCGCCGGATCGAGATCGTCCTGGTCCCGCGGGACTAGATGTGCCCGGAGATTCGACACCCGGGAAGGAGGATAAAGCCATGAAGAATCTGCTCGACGGGATCGAGGATGTGCTCTTGATGGGGCCGGGGCCCTCCTGCGTGCCCCCGGAGGTCTACGAGGCCATCGGCAAAAAGACGCTGGGACACCTTGACCCCTATTTTCTGAAAATCATGGACGAGCTCAAGGAGCACCTCCGGACGCTCCTGAACACGAAGAACAACCTGACCGTCCCGATCTCCGGTACGGGCTCGGCGGGCATGGAGGCCTGCTTCGTCAACCTCGTCGAGCCGGGCGACCGGGTGCTCATCCTGATCAACGGGGTTTTCGGCGTCCGCATGCGCGAGGTGGCGAGCCGCCTCGGGGCCGAGGTCGACGCCCTGGAGTTCACCTGGGGCACGCCGGTTGTCGTCGACGACGTGGCGAAGAAACTCAGGGAGAAATCCTACCGGATCGTGGCCGTCGTTCACGCCGAGACCTCGACGGGCGTGCGCAACCCCGTGGCCGAGATCGGCGCCCTCCTGAAGGGATCCGACACGATTTACCTCGTCGACACCGTGACGAGCCTGGGCGGCATCGAGGTCCGCATGGACGACTGGGGGATCGACGCCCTGTACAGCGGCACCCAGAAGTGCCTGTCCTGCCCCCCGGGCCTGGCCCCGCTGTCCTTCTCCGAGAAGGCCATGGCCAAACTCAACGGCCGAAAGACGAAGGTGCCCAACTGGTACCTCGACATTTCGCTCATCGCCGCCTACTGGGGCCAGAACCGAGTCTACCACCACACGGCCCCGGTCAACATGACCTACGCCCTCTACCGGGCGCTGCTGCTCATCCTCGAGGAGGGGCCCGAGACGGCCTTCAGGCGGCACCTGGACAACCACCTGCTGCTCGTGAAGGGTCTCGAGGGGATGGGGCTCAACATGGTCGTCGAGAAGCCCTGGCGGCTTCCCATGCTCAACACGGCCTACTGTCCCGAGGGCCTCGACGAACTGGCCGCGCGGCGCTGCCTGCGGGGCGAGTACAGGATCGAGATCGGCGGCGGGCTGGGGCCCCTGGCGGGGAAGATCTGGCGCATCGGCCTGATGGGGCACACGGCCAGGAAGGAGAACGTGGAGCGCTTCCTCGACGCCCTCCGCAAGGTCATTTCCTGAGGAGTCCCCCTTCGCAATAGGGGGATTTGCATAAACGACGAAGCGGGCGGAGGTTCTCTCCGCCCGCCCGTTTCTTTGCTCCGCTTCTTAATTTCCCAACTTCCTGACATCCATCTTCACTCCGGGCACGCCCCCCCCTTGGCCACCCATTCGTGCATCTTCGCCGAGAACTCCTTGTGGCTCATCTTCGGCACCGTCCGGCCCTCGCCGGGGTCCCAGCCCCACAGCACGAGGGGGTCCTTGTCGAGATGATCGATGACCTGCGCCCCCGTCCTGCCGCCGTTGTGTTTCGGGTCCTTCAGTTGGCGACACAGCTCCCCGGGCGTGCGGCCCTGGAAGATCATGGGCATGGTCTCGGGGGGCATGTGCCAGTTGGCGACCCCGGGGGCGCCGCCGGGCTTGTTGGTCGCCCCGTGGCAGAGCGTGCAGTTCATGGCGCCGGCCCCCTTGCCGTCGGGGCCCCGCTTGACGTTGAACATGTGCGGCTGCATGTCTTCGCGGATCGTCGGCGCGTCGCCTGCAGGGTGGCAGTTCAGGCAGCGGGGGTGAAACAAAACTGCCGAAGCCTCCAGGAAGGCCTTCCGGGCCGCCGCGTCGTCCGGCGCGGCCTGGGAGTGGACGGCCTGCCCCGCCGCGCAGCTCAGGAACCCGAGCGCAGCGGCCGCGCACAGAAACGTGAAGAGGTGCTTCGTCCCGAAATGTTTTTTCATGATGCATTCCTCCGGCTGATGTAAAAACAGGAAAACCATAGCAGAAACCGGCCGGTCATGACAAAGCAAAAAAGGCCCGCCCCGTTTGCGGCGGGACAGGCCCTGTCACAAGCGTGGAAATCCCTCTCTGTCCCCCTTTGATAAAGGGGGACGAAGGGGGATTTTGATTCGAGGTCAGTGCAGCAGGTAAAACGCCGCGAGGGCGGCGCTGCCGAGGATCACCGATCCCAGGAGCGTGTTTCCCAGCTTGCCGGCGCCCCAGGACTCCGGCTTGACGGCACCGGACAGCACAAACCCCAGCACGAGAAACAGCCCGAGGACAACGACCCCGTGCGTGGTCCAGTGATGGCCCATGGCATCGGCCATGGCCTTCTTGAAGGGCGGCGTCAGTTCCTTGAAGATGACCAGTGCCGTGTTGAGGATGCTCATCACGGCCGCCGAGAGACAGAAACCGATCGTGGTCTTGTCGAGTGTCATGTTTGTCATGGCGCAACCCTCCCCATGTATCCGACGATGACGCCGCGGCTGATGACGGCCCCCGAGCCGTCCACGGCGAGGCCGATGAGGACGATCAGCCAGGTGACGAGAAGAAGCAGTTTCCGGTTCTCGGGGACCATGAGGTCGTTCCGGTAGGCGATGACCGGAAGAAGGACACTCAGGAACAGCAGGGCGAAGAAGACGTGCTCCTTCCACTCCATGAAGAACGTGTGCGCCCACTTCCAGGCGCCGCTGCGGATGACGTCCCGCTCATGGACGTAGTAGACCACGTACCACCAGCCGCCCAGGACGTAGGACGTGATCATGGACAGGGCCGTCCACAGGCTCAGACTCTTGATCTTCGGGATGTTCTTCTCGCTGATGTTCAGGACGTACACGAGAAGAGCCACCGCCAGGATGATCCCCAGCACGCCGAAGAGCACGTGCACCATGATGGAAACCTGCACTCCGAATAGTGACATATGGGCCCTCCTTCTCAGGGTTGGCGGTTTGGATTCGCCGGTCGATTCACGGAAGGGCCGCTGCGCCCGTCCGGCACGGCCGGCATACGATACGTTCCACCCGCCGAATCGTTTCGGTTCCTCCGGCGGGAGCGTCATTAGATTGGGGGTTCTTCAGCTGTTGACGGATTGCCCTTTGCCCGCTTTGAAGGCAAAACCACTTTATGAGTCCGTCAAGAACGGCCGGTCGCAAGATGCGCCGTCCGGCATGGATGAGTAAATACGAATATTTATACATCTAGAATGGGCGTTATTCTGAAAAAGTCAAGGGGCGAGAGTCAACCCTTTTCCGCCTGCCGGCTGCTCAGCTGAAGCGCGGTGATGGAGGCAATGACGAAGGCCGCGCCGAGGACCTGCCAGAGTTCCATTGTTTCCCCCAGGAAAAGCCAGGCGATGAACCCCGCCGTGATCGGCTCGAGGGTGGCCGTGATGCTGGCCCGGGTGGCGCCGATGCGGTTGATGCCCTCGTTGTAGCAGATGAAGGCGAGCACCGTGCCGAGGAATCCGACGACGAGGACGCAGCCCCACTGCGCGGCGCCCGACGGCTTCAGGAAGCCGCTCAGCGGCGGGTGGAGGATGTTCCAGGTCACCGCGGCAAACAGCAGCCCGTAGAAGACGACCGTCCAGGGGGGGTAGCGCTTCATCCCGTACTCGCAGCGCACCGTGTACCACGCGAAGGTGACGGCCGAGGCAAGGGCCGAGAGCAGCCCCACCCGGTTCATGTGCAGCAGGTCCAGGTTGTAGCCCCCCACGACCAGCCAGCAGCCGAAGAGCGAGCCGGCCATGGCGGCAAAGACGATCGGGGGCAGTTTCGTGCCCAGGAAGAACAGGGTGTAGAGGGCGACGAAGAGGGGCGCCTGGTACTGGATCAGGATGGCGGCGGCCACCTGGATTTTGCTGATGGCGAAGAGGTAGGTGAACTGCACCACCGCGAGCCCGACGCCGAGAGTGATGAAATAGGGAAGGTCGCGCCGTTCCACGGCGAGCAGGGATCGGTCGCGGAAGGCCAGCCAGCCGAGGATGAGTCCCGCGGCCAGGGTCGTCCGCATCTGCACCAGCTCGAATGCGGTGATCCCGTTGATGAACAGGTACTTGGCCGCCGTACCCGAGGAGGCCCAGAACAGGGCCGCCAGGGCGGCAAGCAGGTATCCGGTCCGCGCCTCGCGCCCCTCCGCCATCACGCAATCGTCCTCATCCGACCCATCTCACGAAATCCGCCACAGCGGCCCGCTGGCGCTCGAAGCGGTTGACGGGCGCTTCGGTTTCCGGGTACCCGAGGGCGGCGCCCATGATGATCCGTCGCTCCTCCGGGATTTGCCCGTGCCTTCGCAGGTGATCGGCATAGTGGACGGAGCTGGCCATGATGCAGGTCCCCAGACCGCGGTCATGGGCGGCAAGCGCGAGGGTTTGCAGGATGAGGCCCGCGTCCAGCATGGCGTACTCCACGAGGACCTCCCGGGGCACGGTCACGACGAGAAGGCAGGGCGCACCGAAGACGGCACCCATGTTCAGCTGGTGGCGGCGACGCCCCTCCTTGTCCTCGCGCGTGAGACCCAGGGAGGTGACGACGGACCTGCCGACGCCCATGTAGCGGGCCTTGAGCTTTTCCGGCCAGGTCTCCGGCATGGGGACGTCCGTGCGAAGCGGCTCGTCGGCTGCCATGCCGGCCACATTGGCCCTGCGGAAGGCTTCCAGGGGCTCCCCCGTGATCACGTGGATCTCCCAGGGCTGCGTGTTGCCCCACGAGGGGGCCCAGCGGGCGGTCTCGAGCAGCTCCTCGAGGACGGCCCTTGGGACGGGGTCGGTCCGGAACTTCCGGATGCTTCGTCTTCCTCGGATGGCGGCCTGCAGTTCCATGGTCGGATCCTTTCGGGCGAGCGTTCGCAGAAAAAGTGATCCATCGTACATGAAAAATGCGATCTTGGATACAGCGGATCGGCGCGAGGCCGCCCCGGAGTCGTGCCGGGCGATTTGGGGCTGCCTGTGCTTGACAGCGGGGACCCCTTTGCCATACCCTAATCTCTCGAAACGGACCGCGCGTTTCCGGGGGATCGAGAAGCGTCAGGCGGGCGAGGAGAAGCAAACTGAACGTCAACTTTGAATACCGGTTCGGTGCGGAGAAAGAATGGCGGATCGTCATTGCCAACACGAGGGAGCTTCGGGAGAAGGTCTTCCGGCTCGTGCACGACGTCTATCTGAAGGAAGGCTACGAACTGCGCTACGGCCGTGAAAGCGGCCTGTGGTGCACCATCCACCACCTGCACCCCGGCACGATGATGTTT
>JALOPC010000167.1 GCA_025454095.1 Syntrophales bacterium
TTCTCGTTCGCGCAGGCTCTTCCCCCTCTCGATCCCTTCTCGATGGGGTCCCCGTTCTCATTCCTGCACCGGGACGATGTCCGTCTTCCGTCTCTCCCGCAGGCGCAGCAGCGACAGCAGCGCCAGGGCCGCCACGATCAGGACGATGCCCCACCCCTCCCAGAAGCCGATGGGCTCGCCCAACTGCAGGCGCGAGCCCGTCATGCCGACGACGGGCACGGCCAGCGTACCGAGGCCGGCCAGCCCCGCGGGCAGGCGGTCGATCACGTAGGTCCAGAGCAGAAAGGCCACCCCGCAGACGAGCACGGAGTTGTAGACGATCGAGCCGATGAAGTAAGGCGACCAGTCGATGGGCGGCGACGGCACCAGGAAGGCGACGGGGATCAGGGGCAGGGTCCCGAAGATGAGCTGCCACGTCGTGATGCGGATCAGGTCGAGCTTGAGGTAGCGCCGCCCCAGGACTTTCAGGATCACGGCGCCGGCCGCCCAGCACACCCCGGAGATCACGGCGAGCATCTTGCTCTGGGCCGTGCCCCCGAGGGACCAGGGCTCGAGGATGCAGACCAGCCCGCAGAAGGCCATCGCGATGGGGACCCACAGGGCGCCCCGCACCTTCTCGTCCAGGACGAGCCAGGCCAGCAGCAGGATCCAGAACGGCATGGTGTAGACGAGGATCGAGGTCTTCCCGGCCCCGCCGGTCACCAGGGCCCACACGATCAGGCCCGTCCCGAGGGAGGTCTGGGTGAGCCCGAGGATGGCGGTCCAGACGGGAAAGGGCGGCCGCAGGGGTTCGCGCTTCCAGGCCATGAAGGCAAAAAGGAACACGCTGCCCAGGGCCATCCGCAGCGCGTTGAAGTCGAAGGGCCCCGCGTAGCGCAGGGACTCCTTCATGACGACCCAGTTGTAGCCCCAGATCAGGGAGATGAGGACGAGGGCCACGATCGGGCCGGCGGCGGAATTCCCATTTTTCGGCATCATTCCACGACCGGCCTCACTCTTCGCCCTTTTTCAGCTTGAGAAGCGCCAGGATGGAGTCCTTGATGTCGCGGGCAATCCCCGTGAGCCCCGAGAACGTCCCGCCCACCTTGTCCTTGGAGGCCATCCACAGGCCCCGGGTGATCCGCGCCGTCCCGTTTTTGACGATGGCCCCCAGGAGTTTGGCCGCCTCGGCCGTGGCCGTGCGGCGCATCGTCCGGCGGTCGGCAACGACGAGGCTGCCGCACCATCGCCTGGCGACGATCCCGACGCGGAGCGTGAGGAAGGCGTTGGCGGCCCCCGTGAGGATCGAGGTGACGACGATGGACGCCGCGGCCTGCATGCCCGGCACGGAGAGACTGACGGCGCCGAGGGCCGACGAGAGGATCGGCTCGATCTGCTCGCTGATCTCCGCCTCGTCGAGTTCTCCCGCCACGAAGGCCGTGGCGGCCACGTTGGCGTAGAGGTGGATGAGTTCCCGCAGCGCCGGCCGCTGGGAGTAGATGGAGGCGATGCGCCAGAGCATGCGGACGTGGGCCGTCAGCACGAAGATCGTGTCGAGCCGCCCGCTCTGCGAGATGGCGGTGCTGACGAAGACGGCCGCGGCGCTGTCCCGGATCACGACGTCGCACTCCCGTCCGAGGGCCCCCAGGGCATTCTCGAGCCCGGCGCGGTCCGTAAGGTCGTAGCCCTTGAGTCGCGGGTTGGCGGCCAGGCGCTTGCGCAGGGCGTCAAAATGGCGGGAGAATTCCGGCTCCGCCTCGGTTGCGGGCGGCACGAGGGGCCTGGGAAGCCGCAGGAAGAAGACCGCGGCGGCGAGGATCAGCGCGGCGTAGAGACCGAGCAGGAACCACAGCACGGCCGTGCCGAAGGCCGGGCTCACCCGCTCGGCAAGCCCCACCACCTGCGCCGTCTGGTTGACGGCAAAGAGAACGAAGAAGAAAAGGATGACGGCGCTTACCACGAGCGCCACGTTCCTGACCGTGTTGTACATGCCCTTCACCCCGTGCCGATTCAAGCGCAGTCGGTCGCGTTCCTTCAAGCTCCTCTCCCCATTGCGGGAGAGGATTCAGGTGAGGGGGAATGTTCCCCCTCCTCCACATCCTCCTCCCACCGGGGGAGGAGAACAGGGGTACGCAATTATTCATAGCCCAGCTCGGCCAGCTCCTCCTCCGTCATCCCGATGAAGTGGGCCACCTCGTGGACCACGGTGATCTCGATCTCCTCCTCGAGCTCGTCGAGCGTTTCGCACATCTCCTCGAGGGGCTCCTGGAAGATCTGGATCGTGTCCGGGTACTGCAGCATGTCGAAGTGGGAGCGCTCCATCAGGGAGGCGCCCGTGTAGACCCCCAGGAGGGGCTCGTCGGGCGGCAGGCCCATCTCCTCCAGCAGCTCCGGCGAAGGCCACTTCTGGACGGAGATGACCATGTTGTCCAGGTGCTTGCGGATCGGCGGCGGGATGCGGCGGATCGCCCGCTGGACGGCCCGGTCGAACTCCCTGGCGCTGAGCTTCCTCACGGCCCCTGCACCTCCGCCAGGAAGGCCTCGAGCGTCATCACCCGCAGCAGAGGGTACAGCGGGTTCTTGCGGTAGATCTCGAGGCAGTTGGCGTGCATCTCGCGGCTGAAGCTCGCGCAGCAGTCCTCGAGGATCACCACGCGGAAGTCGTTCGACAGCGCATCGAAGGCCGACGACAGCACGCACCAGTGGGTGGCGATGCCGCAGAGCGCCACCGTGTCGGCCCCGTGGAGCCGCAGGGTGTGGTCGATGTCCGTCTTGTAGAAGGCGCTGAAGCGGCGCTTGGGCGAGTAGTAATCCGTTTCGGCCTGCGTGAGCAGGTCCGTCACTTCGGCCCCCTTCGTGCCCCGGATGGAGTGGTTCTTCATCTTGCCCTGGAAGATGAAATCGCCGGGCACGAAGCTGTCCATGGAGAAAATCACGGGAATCGATCGCTCCCGGGCGACCCCGGTGAGGCGGTTGATGGCGGGCACGATCTCGCGGCCCAGTTCCTTGATGGGCATGGGATGGGCCCCTTCGAGGGTGTCCTTGAGCATGTCGACGATGACAACGGCCGGTTTCATGAAATATCCTTTCAATCGGTAATGTCGAGCAGAATCAGGTTCACCTGCCCCGCGAAGGCGGGAAGCCGCTGCACCGCTGCGCTCCAGAGGGCTTCGTGCCCGGCGCCTGCGTCCGCCCGCCAGGCATCCCAATCGATCGCCGGGTATCTCTTGCGGATCTTCTCGGGAAGACTCGCGACGGCACGCCCGATCGAGGCGAGGTCGTCGCCCGCGGCGGCGGCCCGGGCCCGATCCCGCAGAAAATCCTCGCGGGAGAGCCCCCGCGTAATTTCTTCGATCCGCTTCGCGGCCTTCAGGATCTCGGCGATGTGTCGCTTGTACTCGACCGTCTTCATCGGGACCCCCTGCAGGTGTTTCGACTGCAATCTATCAAAACGCCTGCGTTTACGCACGAAAAAACGGGGAGGCCTCCCGCGCAGGATTCAACCTTGGACCGCTTCCTGCCGATAAGAAGAGAGTAACGAGGAGGCCGAGACATGCGCGAAGCCCTGACCGAGGCCGAGATCCACCGGCTGGGAGTGCACATCATCCGCGAGGAGCTGCAGCAGGAGGGCTGGATCATCCTGGAGCTCAACGTCAACCCCAAGGTGAATCCCCAGATCATCGCCCGGAGAAACGGCACCCTGGGTCACGTGCTCGTCCGGACGGCCAAGCACCCCAAACGGGGAGCCGTGGAGAACGACGACGTCGCCCGGTCGTGCATGGAGCACGCCTCCCGGCACAATGCCCGCTGCTTCTTCGCCGGTCTGCGGGTCAGCCACGCCGAATCGGCCCGGCTCCACGACGAGAGGGCCATGGGGGTTCCCTTCAAGGGCGAAGGGGTCCTTGTCGCCTTTTCGGGCCTGGAGGAGTTGAGGCCGGAAGGAATCGTCATCGTGTAAACCGCCATCGCGAGCCGAGTGCCTCTAGTTCCCTCGCCCTTGACGGGAGAGGGTCAGGGTGAGGGTGGATTACGCGAGGCGTGGCGAACCCCATCACGCATCTTCGTAGATCCCAAGCAAGTCCCGGCCTTTTTCATTCTCTTCTTTTCAGTCGTCTCTCCCAACGCCATTGCCGCCTGCCGGGTTGTCATCCCCGCTTCCCTCTCGATGTCATCCCCGCGAAGGCGGGGATCCATGCCCCTTCCCATCTCGAGACCCTGAAGCACGGGAAGCAAGGCGGCAGAAAAAGCTGTTGACGGCACTCTCCAATCATGTAATCATTACACCATATCTGTAATCACTGAGGGCACTATGGTCAGAACGCAGATCCAGCTGACGGAAGAGCAGGCCCGGGCGCTGAAGGAAATCGCGGCCGCCCGCGGAGAATCCATGGCGGAGGTCATCCGGCGCGCCGTGGACGGGGTAATCCACTCGGGCATCAGGATGCCCGCCGACGAAAAGAAAAAGAGGGCCATGGACGTCGTCGGGAAATTCAAGTCCGGGAAACGAGACGTTTCGAAGCGACACGATGCCTACCTGGCGGAGGCCTACGACAAATGAGAGTCTTTTTACGCCCTTCTGGATCGAGACGACGACAATCATGCCATAGCCAGGAGCGCATGGACCGGAATCGTGGAAAACGGAACCGTCGCGGTAACGAGCAGCTACGTCCTCGTGGAAACCGTCGCTCTTCTGCAGAGCCGTCTCGGGCTGGAGGCCGTGCGGGCCTTCGAGGAGGCCATGGTCCCCGTCCTTCACGTGGAATACGTCACGGGCGAGCTTCACAAACTGGGAATGGCCGCCCTCCTGGTCGCGGCCAGACGACGGCTCAGCCTCGTCGACTGTGTCAGCTTCGAAATCATGCGGCGCAACGGAATCACTGCATCCTTCTCGTTTGACAGCCATTTCAAGGAACAGGGCTTCCGCCTCATTTCCTGACCCGTCCTGTCGTTTTTTCCAGCATATCCTCTTATCAGTTCCACACCCCTCTTGATATCATCCCCGTTTTCCCTTGATGTCATCCCCGCGAAAGCGGGGATCAATCCCTTTCTTCACCCACGCCCCCGCGCAAGTTCATACTTTCCTGGAGTGCAGGTTGCCCCTGCACAATTCTGCAAACCAATACTTGACAGCTTACCATACTTAATGATATGGGTAGCCATATGAAAACGACTGTCGAGATATCCAATGCGCTGCTGGAAGAAACGCGGCGCGCGGCAACGCAGGATGGAACAACCGTCAAGGCCCTGATCGAGGAAGGGCTGCGACGCGTGCTCGTGGAGAGGAAAAAGAGAGGCCGGTTTCAGCTCCGCAAGGCCGCGTTCAAGGGCAAGGGGCTTCAGCCTCAGCTCGAGGGAGTATCCTGGGACCGGATCCGCGACACGATCTATGAGGGCCGGGGCGGATGATCGCGGTCGATACGAATCTTCTCGTCTACGCCCATCGCGAGGATTCCCCATGGCACGAGGCGGCCTATGGCTGCATCGCGGAGCTGGCGCAAGGTCGCGCCCCCTGGGCAATACCCTGGCCCTGCATCCATGAATTTCTCGCCATCGCCACACACCCCAGGATCTACGATCCCCCCACCCCGCTCCGTCAGGCCATGGTGCAGGTTGAGGCCTGGCTGGAGTCGCCCAGTCTCGCGCTTCTGGCGGAAACGGATGGCTACTGGAAGGAACTTCGTAACCTGGCAGGCACGGCAAAGGTTACCGGGGCGCAGATCCACGATGCCCGGATTGCCGGGATCTGTCGACACCACGGCGTCAAGGAACTGTGGACGGCCGACCGGGACTTCGGGCGTTACGCGGGGCTGAAAGTCCGCAACCCTCTGATCAAATAATTCGATCCCATTTTCACGCCACATCCCCCCTTGTCATTATCCCCTCTTACTTCTCGATGTCATCTCCGCTTCCCTCTCGATGTCATCCCCGCCGACCTTTGAAGTCATCCCCGCGAAGGCGGGGATCCATCCCTTTCCCCAACTACGCCAGTGCACAAGAGGCGACCTGAAATGAGTGGTAAACTATTCCTTTACAACTGGTTTCAATCCACGCCCCTGCGCGAGGGGCGACTCGATCTCGTCGGAAAGGACGGTCGGCTCATTCCCACGCATGTGGGGAACGCTCGATGAACTGTCAAGTTTTGCTTGACTGTTCCGGTTCATCCCCACGCATGTGGGGAACGCTGCAATCCAGCTAGTATGTCTGCGCGATTGCTCGGTTCATCCCCACGCATGTGGGGAACGCGACAAAATCCAAAAGGTC
>JALOPC010000168.1 GCA_025454095.1 Syntrophales bacterium
TTTTTCGATTTCCTGCGCCATGCCCGCGAGGCGGGGGCCCTGGAGGTCCACCTCCTCGAACCCTGCCCCACGGGACGGATTGCGGGACGCAGTGACGTCGTCCTGACCCCGTCCGAGCGCAGGCGCATCGTCGAGTACCAGCGCGAGGTCGCCCGGGGGGTCGATCTGCCCATCCTGTCCACCTTCGCCTACCTCGAGGGGAAGGACGCCTTTGGCTGCGGCGCGGGCCTCACCCATCTCTACATCGACGGCAGCGGCGAGCTGTGCCCCTGCAACCTGGTGCCCCTGTCCTTCGGAAACGTCTCGCGCGAGCCGCTTGGCGACATTCTCGAGCGGATGGGGCGGCACTTCGTCCGGCCGAGGCCGTCCTGCGTGGGGCGCATCCTGACGAAATTCGTCGACGGAAACCCCCTGCCGGTCCGCCTGGAGGTCTCCGAATCGATCTGCGAGGCCCATCTGCCGGCCCGCCACGCCTTGCCCCTGTTCTACCGGACCCGGCTGGGAGGCGGTCCCTCGGCCGGCAGCGCGGAGCTGGCCGACGCGTACGACCGCATCCACGGCGACTACGACGACTTCTGGCTCTCCGGGGCCGGAAGGCCCGTGCGGGAGCTGGTCGGAAGGATGGGGCTCGAGGGCTCCGAGACCGTCTTCGAGGCGGGCTGCGGCTCGGGCTTCGGCACGGCGCTGCTGGCGCGGAAGCTCCAGCGGGGCGGCAGGGTCATCGCCGCAGACATCTCCGGCGGCATGCTCGACGCGGCGCGCAGGCGCCTGGCCGGCCGGAAATGCAGCAACGTGGAGTTTGTGCACGGGGATGCCGTGGAGGCCCTGTCGGGCCTGAGAAACCTCGATGCCGTCTTCACCTCCTGGGTGCTGGGATACATCCCCCTGCGGCCCTTCTTTGCCGCCGCGGCGCGGGCCCTCGCACCGGGCGGGCGCCTTGCCCTGATCGTGCACCGGGAGAATTCGCCGGAGCGGGAGTTCGGGATCTTCTCGTCTCTTGTCGCCCGCGACCCCCTCGTCATGACCCGGCGGGTGGCCTTCGATTTCCCCCGCGACGGCGAGCACCTGGAGAGTCTTGTTGACGAGGCGGGACTGACAGTTGTAAACAGGTGGGAAGGCAGCGCCGTGTTCCGCTGCGCAACGGCCGACGAGGTCCTGGACCACCTTCTGAAGTCCGGGGCCGGCACCGTGTTTTACGACGCCATCGACCGTTCGGCGCGGGACGGGCTGACCCGCGAATTTCTCGACCTCCTCCGGCAGCGAAACGGGAAGAGGAAGACCTTCCAGGTCCGGCACGATTTCGTGGCCTGCATCGCGCAGCGGAGGCCATAAGCGGCGGGCACCGTCACAGATCCGGGCCTGATCATGGACATGTCGTGAAAGGTTGTGCATGAACTGCGGCAACTGCGGCGCCCCGATGACCTTCGTCTGGGACCGCGATCATTTTTTCTGCGAGTACTGCAAGACCAGCGCGCTTCTTCCCGGCGCCCTTTCCGACGTCCGGGTAGTCGACGAGAAGAGCGGTGTCGACTGCACGCTCTGCAATGCGGAGATGCAGGTCGGCTCGCTGCAGCGGGAGCGGGTTCTGCAGTGCGCCGGCTGCCGGGGCCTGCTCATCGAGCAGGAGCGTTTTCTCCGGATCGTCGACGGGCTTCGGGCCGCGGCAACGGGGCCCCCGGTGATCCCCGCCCCCCTGGACCGCGGCGCCCTGCGCCGCAAGATCCGCTGCCCGCGGTGCAAGGGCGTCATGAACACCCACCCCTACGGCGGGCCGGGCAACATCGTCGTCGACAACTGCGAGACCTGCCGACTGGTGTGGCTCGACACGGGGGAACTGAAGAGCGTGATCAACGCCCCGGGCAGCGATCGGGGCAAGCCCCCGGCGAAGGACGCGGACGCGCCGGCCGACTGACGCCGCCCGGGTCTGCCGTTGCCGTGGGTGCGGGGATTGCGGCGGCGATCCATCTCTTTTTCCGAAAGCGGAAACAAATTTCCGGAAAAGCAAAGGAGGGAGCGCCATGTATTTTGAGGAAATCGAGGTCGGCAAGGTGTACCGGTCCCCGGTCACGAAACCCATCACGGGAACCGAGATCGACCTGGTCGCGCAGATGTCGGGCATGGATCTCCCCGGTTTCCTGGATGCCGAATTTGCGAAGGGCAAGGGGTTCAAGGACCGGGTCACCCCCGGCATCTACGTCATGGCCAGCATGATGGGGCTCATGGCGAAGCACGGGTTTCTTGCCGACGCGATCTGGGTGTCCGCCACGGACATCGCCTTCAAGACGCCGGCCTTCCCGGGCGACCGCCTCTCGGCCGAGGTGGAGGTGGTCGGCAAGAAGGAGGGCAAGCGGGGCGGCCTGGTGACGTACAAGTGGACCGTGACGAACCAGGACGGCAAGCTCGTGGCGCAGGGGGTCAACACCTGACTGTTCCCGAGCCGATGATCGCCCGGCGGGCGATCGGGAAGAGGGCGGAGTCGAGCGGACCCCGGAGGAGGAGCGGAGGATGGAGGGCGAGGCCTTTCAGGACCACTACCCCGTCGAGTTTGCCAACTGCTTCGGCTGCGGCCGGCGCAACCAGGCGGGACTGAAGATCAAAAGCTACTGGGACGGCGAGGAGACCGTCTGCCGCTTCGCGCCGGAGCCCCACCAGTGCGGCGGGGCCCCGGGGTTTGCCTGCAGCGGGCTGGTCGCGATGCTCATCGATTGCCACGGCGCCGCCACGGCGGCTGCGGCGAAGCTGCGCGACGAGGGGTTTGCCCTCGGGGACAAGCCCCTTGCGCGCTTCACCGCGGCGTCCCTCAAGGTGGAGTACCTGAAGCCCGTCCCGCTGGACCCTGTACGCGGAAGGCGAGGTCTGCGCGACAGGCGAGGAGCGCTTCGTGCAGCTTCCGGGTCAGTGGTCGGTGTTCACCG
The DNA here is from genome assembly GCA_025454095.1 of Syntrophales bacterium. Lineage (GTDB taxonomy): Bacteria > Desulfobacterota > Syntrophia > Syntrophales > UBA2192 > UBA2192. The sequence continues at coordinate 2,916 of JALOPC010000168.1, forward strand.
GGTACCCGAAACTGATCGAGTGATCGGCCGGGTAACTGAAGGGGCTCAGGGTCCGCGGGTCCCGTTTTTCACAGAGAGGAAAAGAGACATGAAAAAGTCGCTGGGCGCCAACACGATCCTGTACCCCACGCCGGTGCTGCTCGTGGGGACCTACGACGCCGCGGGGAAGCCGAACGTCATGACCGCCGCCTGGGGCGGCATCTGCTGTTCGAGCCCCCCCTGTGTCGCCGTCTCGCTCCGAAAGGCCACGTACTCCCACGGGAGCATCGTTTTGCAGCGGGCCTTCACCGTCAGCGTCCCCTCGGAGAAGTACGCCGCCGCGGCAGACTATTGCGGCATCGTGTCGGGGAAGAGGGCGGACAAGTTCGCCGAGGCGGGCCTCACGGCCGTCCGCAGCACCCTGGTCAACGCCCCGTACGTCGGGGAGTTCCCCCTCGTGCTGGAGTGCAGGCTGCTCCACCAGTTCGAGCTGGGGCTGCACACGCAGTTCGTCGGCGAGATCCTCGACGTCAAGGCCGAAGACGACATCCTCGACGCAAGGGGGGCGGTGGACGTCGAGAAACTCAAGCCCTTCTTCTTTGCCCCCGAGTCCAACGGCTATTACGGCACGGGCCGGCGCCTGGGGGATGCGTTCTCGATGGGGAAGGCCGTGAAGAAGAAAGGCCCGTGAGGGAACCGCGCGGACGGCAAAGGGAGGTGGATCCCGAATGAGCGCGGAGATGCAGGACGCCGTGTACCGGCGGATCGTCGAGCAGACGACCGATGCGGTCATCTTTGCCGACCGGGAAGGGCTTATCCGCATTTGGAACCGGGGGGCGGAGGCCGTGTTCGGCTTCCCCGCCGCGGAGGCCCTGGGGCAAAGCCTCGATATCATCATCCCCGAGGAATTGCGCAAGCGGCACTGGGAGGGCTACAAGAGGGCCATCGAGGCCGGCAGGACGCGACTGGGAAGCCGCGTCCTGGTCACTCGCGGGCTCCACCGGGACGGCTCCCGGCTCTACGTCGACCTGAGCTTCGCGGTCATCGTGGACGATGAGGGGCGAGCCGAGGGGTCTCTGGCCATCGGTCGCAACGTCACGGAGCGGTACCTGGCCGACAGGGCTCTGAGAAAACGGGTGGCCGAACTCGAGGGCGGGGGAGCACCCTCCGGCTGAGACGGTTCCCTGGGCGGAGAACCGGGGTCTCGTTGACGGCAGGGGATGGTCCGGCATGCCCGGGATCGTCACAGGACGGCAAGAGGCCGGCTCCGGAGGGGCCGGCCTTCGCGGTTTCCGGCAGCCGGGGCAAGGAAAAGCGCCTCGCGGAATCCTTCCTTTCCCAACTCTCGGACTCTGGCAAAGTTTCTGCAAGACAAACCTGGCGCACTGTCAAATGATGATCGGTAACGGGACAAGACCCACCCGTGGATTCTGTGCGTCGAAAGGAGAAAAAAGTGCAAAACCCCCTTCATCGGATGATGCTGCTCGCTTGTGCCGTATTTCTCGCCTGGGCTACGCCCGCGTCCGGCCAGGGAAACAGGGATGAGGAAGCCCGCAAGTACATGGTGCGCGGGATGGCGGCCATCGAGATGGCGAAGAGCGAGGCGGACCTGGCCAAGGCGGCCGTGGAATTCAAGAAGGCCACCGAGGTCGCGCCCCGGATGGCGGACGCGTGGAACAACCTGGCCGCGGTCCAGGCGAAGATCGGGCAGACCCGGGAAGCGATTGCCAGCTACCGCCAGTATCTCGCGCTGGCGCCCCAGGCGGAAGAAGCCAGGCGGGTGGGCGACGAGATCATCAAGCTGGAATACCGGCTCGAGCAGGCCGAAGGGTTCAAGTCCCTCTCCGGCGAATGGCTCTCCGACCCCGACGGGAAGCGTTTCCGGGTCGCGGCGGAAGGGTCCGCCATGACAATCGAGGGCTTCCATTCAGAGAGCCCGGGCTCGGTTGAAGCCTGGAGCGACGGCCGCTACCGGGACTGGTCACGATCTCTCTGTCTCTTCGCCCGTGTCGAGAAGCGCGAAGACAGGCTGGCCGGGTATTGGCAGATCCCGGCGCGCAGCTTCCCCCTGGGATGCACGATCCCGGAAGGGAGGGCGGAGGTCGAGGCCTCGCCGGACGAAAACAATCACCGGATGGTCGTGCAGATCAAAAGGCCGAAATACAAATTGGTTCTCGAAAACGAAAGCCTCCTGAGCGCAGGACTGCGCTGTACCGAGGTGACGGAGACCGGGACGGTGGTGGAAAAAAAGATCCTCCGCGGACCGATCCCCGCAGGGAGCGTCAGGGTCTGGAGCAGCGGCCAGGCACTGTCGGTCGGCCAGATTGAACCGGGTTCGGAGGAAGAGCGGGCCGGCTTGAAGAAAGGGGACGCGGTTGTGGCCATCGACGACGTCGATGTGTCGACGTTAAACAATTTCCAGAAGGTTATGAAACTGCGGGGCCAGCCCGGCAGCACGGTGCGGCTCACGGTAAAGAGAGCGACCAAGGCCGGCGGCATGTTCTCGTCGGTCAAGGTGGAGACGATCACCGTTTCCGTTCGCCGGACGGTTGTCCCGAAAAGCGTGATCGACGTGCCGGGCACCTGTCTCTTTTAGAAGGAAGCGGGAACGGTTGCCCCATCCCCTCCGGGAGGTGCCGGAATGAGAACCGATTTCAGACTCGTCATAACGATCACGCTGGCGGGTGCGGCGTTGTTTTTGGCCGCCGATCCCGCCCGCGCGGGCTGGCAGATCGAGTACAGCGACCGGATGGTCGGCGCGATACGCCAGTGGGGTTATTCGCAGTCAAAGCGCGTCGGCTACTATGCGACCCGGGCGGCCTGCGAGGATGCACTACGCCGGGGGGTGACTCAGTCAGGCGACCCAAACCTGGCGCGGCATGCCAAATGCGTCGGGTTCGATGACGTCGTCGCCAAGCCGAAACCGGCGCCCGCACCCGCGAAGCCCGCGCAGGGGCCCGGCACGGCGCAGGGACCCGATAAAGAGACGGAGCGCCTCATTCAGGAGCAGGAGCGGCAGAAGGCCCTCGAGCGGAAAAAGGCGGCCCTCCTGGCCGGCCTGAAGGGGGTGTCCCCCGGAAGTCCGGGAACGCTTGTGCTCAAGCCGGTGCCCGATCCGAAGCCGCCGGCCTCGCCCCCCGTCAAGCCCATCGACCCGGAGCAGATCAACAGGAGGATCGCGGAGCTTCAGCGCGAGATCTCGGGCATCCAGACCCTTCTGAGGGGCTACTCCAGGACGCTGCACGGCACCCGGTCGGAATTCGAAACATGGGAGCAGACGGTCGACGAGTCCTACAACGAAGTCCTCGATTCCTCCAAGGAGTACCTGGCGCAGATGTTCCTGAGCTACAACTTGCTCGGCGCGCTGGAGCGAAGCGTCCAGAAATCGGTCTATACGAAGGTGGCCGCATTCCTCGGCAGCGACGATCCGGCCGTGAAAAAATGGCTCGTTCAGCAGGTCAGGGGAGACACGACGCAGCTGGCGCGGCTGAAGAAGGTCGTCGACGTGGGAGTCCTCTCGGGAGACTTCGCATCCCTGCTGGCCGGCGGCCAGGAAGAGACCAAGCGGAATCTCGATGCGCTCCTGTTCGTGAACAGCCTGATGGAGACCGGGAACATCGTGAAATACGAAAAAATGCTGGAGAAATCGAACCTCTTCAAGGAATTGCCCGGCGGTTATTTTGCCCAGGCGAGGATGATCGGGGAGACCTATGCCAACCTGTCCGCCATCGCCCACGGCTGGTACTCGATCCGCAAGCTCACGGACGACGTGTCCCGGTACGACCGGGAGATTCAATCCCTCTCCTTCCGCATGAAACAGGCCATGAAAGAGACGGAGTGCCTGAAACGCTGCCTGCAGGACCCGGCGGAGCGATGCATGGACCGCTGCGCGGGCAAGACGAGGCTGAGCACGCCCCCGCCCCTTCCCCGGTAATATTTCGTTTCCTTGCCGTCGGATTTGTAATAGGGTAAACGCAACCCACGAGGCCGGGCCCCATCATGGATGCCCGCGCCGCGGAGAGCGTCGCATGCAGATGACGGGCATTCCTTTCGGGACGACGGACTGGTCGTCTGTGGAGGCCACGGAACACAAGGGCGAGACGGGGGTCGCCCTGTGGCGCACGCGCCACTTCGGGGGCATCCGCGTGCGCCTCGTCGAGTACTCGCCGGGCTACCTGGCCGATCACTGGTGCAGCAAGGGCCATATCCTGCTGTGCCTCGAGGGGGAGCTGCACACGGAGCTGGCCGACGGTCGGACGTTCGTCCTCACCCCCGGCATGAGCTACCAGGTGGCCGACAACGCCGAGCCGCACCG
>JALOPC010000169.1 GCA_025454095.1 Syntrophales bacterium
TTCGAGACGCTCTGGGCTTCGTTGCGCAGGATCTCGCCCTTGCGGTACATCCGGGTCCCCAGCTTCTGCACCAGTTTGAGGAACTCCTTGTCGGTGCGCATGTCCTTTCTCAGGTAGGAGGATCCGCGGGTAACGACCCAGTAGGATTCGATGTAGTTCTGGATAAGCCCCGCGTAGGGCCTCAAATGGGTCCTGCCCTTGCCCTTCACCTCGATCCAGGCCTCGCCCCCCTTCTCGAGTCCCGCCACCATGCCCCGGTCCAGCAGGTAGGCCAGGGCCTCGTGAACCTCCTCGGCATCCCCCTTGCGGTGATCGAAGATGAACTCGTGGCGGAAGATCCGCTTGAAGAACTTGTAGTCCTCCATGAGCTTCACCAGCGGGATCGCTTCCTCGCTCGTCGAGAGGATGGAGGCCGCCACGAAGGACAGCGGCACGAAGAAGTGCAGGATGTTGTTCTTGTAATACTCCAGATGCAGCCGCCTCTCCTCGTCCAGGGAGTAGACGATTTCGGCAAACTCGTCCTCTTCGCCCTCTTCGGCGCCCATCTCGGAGATGAATCCCGCGGCCTTGAACTGGTCGAGGGCGTCCTGGATGGCGTGTTCGGGATTGGCGAAGGTGGTGGCGATGGGCACGCCGCGGGCGGCCAGGTAGTGGAAGAGTTCGTGGATGATCTCCAGCAGGTCGTTGCGGGTCAGGCCCCGTTTGTAGTGGCACAGAAGCGCCGCCGCCACGAGCGCGAAGGGGGTCACCACGGAGACGCGGCTGATCTCGCTGACAACCTCGTAGCTGATCTTTCGGTAGAAACTGCGGCGCTCGACGGTGTCCATGTCCTCCGGTGTCCGGTCCTGGGCCTGCAGGGAGGAACACATGTAGATCGGCTCGCCGATGTTGAGGTAGACGCGGCCGTATCGCTTGTCGAGGAGCTTGCGGCTCTTGATGACCGCGCTTGCCTTCTCCTTCTCCTTCTGGGCGCCGCCCAGCTCCTGGATGTAGGACTTCTCTTCGAGGACGCGGTCGTATCCGATAAAGACAGGGATGAGGGCGACGTCCCGGTGCAGCTCCGTGCAGGCCTGGATCACCATGGAAAGCATCCCGTACTTGGGCATGACCATCTTGCCCGTGCGGCTGCGGCCCCCCTCGATGAAGAACTCGATGGGGTAGCCTTCCCGCAGCATCGTCCGGATGTAGGTCTCCATGACCTGGCGGTAGACGACGTTGCCGCCGAAGGTCCGGCGGATAAAGAAGGCGCCCGCCTTGCGGAAGACGTGGCCGAGGGGCCAGAACATGAGGTTTGTCCCCGCGGCGATGAAGGGCAGCGGGATGTTGTGCTTGTAGAACACGTAGGACAGAAGCAGGTAGTCGATGTGGCTGCGGTGACAGGGAATGATGACGCAGGGCATGCGGCGCGAGAGGTCCCGGACACGGGCGAGCCCTTCCCGGTCGAACACGACTCCGTCGTAGATGTTGTTCCAGAGCCAGGTGAGGGCCTTGTCCCAGAGTTCGACGTAGAAGTCGCTGTAGTCCGCGGCGATCTCCTCGAGATACCGCCTCGCCTGCTTTTGGATCGAGGGCAGATCCTTCTTTGCCGCAGCGGCCTGTTCCTCCATGAAGCGGGACAGAACCGGGTCCCGCAACGCGATCCGGATAATCTCGTCGCGGGCCTTGACCCGGGGCCCCAGGGCCGCGCTCTTCTCGCGGTCGATCCGGCCGATCAGCTCGGCCCTCAACCCGCCTGCGATCTCCTGCAGGGACCCGCCGGCCGTTTCCGCGAGGATGCGGGAGAGGTCGATCGGCTCCGCGGCGCTGACCGAGGTCCGGTTCTTGTAGCGGATAAAGGCGATCAGGCGCCGGAGCGACCCCGGGTGCTCCTGGTCGCCGAAGAAGATGTCCACCAGGGGGCGCTCCTTCTTCTCCCGCCGCGGGCCGTAGGTGACGGCAATGGGAACGACGGTGACGGGGACGTCGAGGGCTTTCTGGGCGTTCAGGAGCTGGACGAGGGGGTCCGAGGCGTCATCGCGTTCCGAGCCGCGGAGATAGATCACCGTGCTGCGGCGCAGGCGCGTCAGGCGGTCGAGCACGCCCGTGGAATCCGGCGCGGCAGGGTGACTCTTCAGCAGGGAGCGGACGAGTCTCGCGGCGTGCCTCCAGAGCAGCGTCCCCATCTCGTGACAGTGCAGGGGCTGCGGAATGTCCTTTCTGAGGCCCAGGTCGTGGAGGATGAGGCAGTTGAGGCGGCTGGGGTACTTCAGGGCGTAGACGACTACGCCCTGTCGGGAGAGCTCCCCGATCGCACGCTCGCACTCGGGGGCCAGTTCGACCCGGGAGAGATACCGCGAGAAGAATCCGTGGAAGGGGATGTCGACCTTCTCCCCTGCGCCGCTGACGGGAGGATCCCCGGCGCCGGCAGGCATGCTGTGGGTGTCCGGGTTCATGGCCTCTCCGGTGTCAATCCGCGATTTCGAAATCGTCCGTGAACTTCCGCCGCATGGATTCCCTGACGAAGAACTCGATCTCCGAGGCCGTGTTGAAGCCCATGACCTGATCGACCAGCTTCCGGCACTCCGTCATCGTGACGGCGCGGATGATCTTCTTGATGCGCGGGATCACCAGGGCGTTCATGCTCAGCTCGTCGAGCCCGAGCCCGAGCAGGACCATGGTGTAGACGGGCTCCCCGGCCATTTCCCCGCACATGGCGACCTCGATGCCGGCCTTGTGCCCCGCCTCCACCATGTGGCGGATGAGCTTGAGGACCGCCGGGTGCAGCGGTTCGTAGAGGTAGCTGACCCGCTCGTTCACCCGGTCGATCGCCAGGGTGTATTGGATCAGGTCATTGGTGCCGATGCTGAAGAAGTCCACCTCCCGGGCGAGATCCTCGGCGATCAGCGCGGCCGAGGGGACCTCCATCATGATCCCGATCTTCACGTCCTTGCCGTAGGGGATGCCGTCGCGCTTGAGTTCTTTTTTCACCTCGTTGAAGATCCGCTTGGTCTCCAGCAGCTCCTCCATCCCCGAGATCATGGGGAAGAGGACCCTCGTCCGGCCGTAGGCGCTGGCCCGGAGAATGGCCCGCAGCTGCACCTTGAAGAGGTCCACCTCCCGCAGGCAGAACCGGATGGCCCGCAGGCCCATGACGGGGTTCATCTCCGCGGCCAGCCGCGGGTCGGAGATGAACTTGTCGCCGCCCAGGTCGAAGGTCCGGATCGTGGCCCAGCGGATGCCCTTCGATTCGACGACCTTTTTGTAGGTGCAGAAGTGCTCCTCTTCGGTGGGGAGCCGGTCGCGGTTGATGTAGATGAATTCCGTCCGGTACAGGCCGATGCCGTCGGTGCCGTGCTGGACGGCCGAGGCGATCTCCTCGGTGAATTCGATGTTGGCCCCGATGAGCACGCGGTGCTTGTCCGCCGTGACGGCGGGCTTCCGGGCATACTTGAGAAGGCTGTCCTCGATCGTCGCGTAGTGCCGCTTTTTCTCCTCGTAGCGGCGGACGATCTCCGGGTCGGGGTTGACGATGACGGCGCCCGCCGTGCCGTCGATGATGACGATGTCCCCGGTCCGGGCTTCCGTCGTGACTTTCTCGAGTCCCACGACCGCCGGGATCTCGTAGGCCCGGGCCACAATGGCGGTGTGCGAGGTCTTGCCCCCCATGTCGGTGGCAAACCCCTGGATCTTCTCCACCTTCATCTGCATCGTGTCCGCGGGCGAGAGGTCGCGGGCGATGATGATGGCGTTTTCGCCGATTCCCGAGACGGTCTCGTGGTGAACCCCGGCGAGGTTGCGCAGGATGCGCTGCCCCGCGTACTCCACGTCGCTCACCCGCTCGCGCAGATACTCGTCGTCGACCTTGCTGAACACCTCGCGGTACTTGTCGAGGGTCATCCGCAGGGCCCACTCGGCATTGACCCCCTTTTCCTCGATGTTCTGGATCGTCTGCCGGATGAGCATCTTGTCGCGGAGGATCATGATGTGGACGTCGAGGATGTAGAGGGTCTCGAGACCCTCCTGGTCCTTGAACTTGCGCTTGATCTCCAGGAGCTGGTTCTCGGAGTCCTTGATGGCTTTGCGGAACCGGCGGATCTCCTCGCCCACGAGGCTCTTGTCCTCGATCTGATAGCGCGAGATGGGGGCATCGACCCGCCGGATGAGGTGGGCCGTACCGATGGCGATGCCTGGGGAGACGCCCATGCCCTGCAGGATGATGGTTCTCTTGAGTTCGCCGGGTATCATGCAGCCTCCCCGAACTTGCTCTCGACGAGTTTCTCGATGCTCTCGACCACTTCCCGGGCGTCGACTCCGTCGGCCCGGACCACGATCCGGCTGTCCTTCGGGCAGGCCAGGGTCAGGATGTCCAGCAGGCTCCTGGCGTCGACGGTCATCCCGTCCCTCTCGAGGGACACCTTCGAACGGCTGCCCTCGACGGCGCGCACGATCATGGCGGCCGACCGCGCGTGAAGGCCCAGCTCGTTCTTGATCGTGAGGGTTTTTTGAACGATCATCGCAACCACACGACGGAGGCGCAAAGAGCCACCGCTCCGTACAGAAT
>JALOPC010000170.1 GCA_025454095.1 Syntrophales bacterium
ACGGCGTCGTCCGACGAGCGCCAATCGACGGTCGAGGTCAGGTCCTTCTTGCTCGTGTCCGAGTAGATGCCGGTGGCTTTCAGTTGGATCTCCGTCCCCAGGGCGATGACCGGGTCGGCCGGTGTCACTTCGATGGAGACCAGGGAAGGCGCCGACGCCCCGACCCCGATGTTGCCTCCCTCGCCGCCTCCGCCGCAGGAGGTCATCAGCGCCAGGAATGCGATCGATAACAGGGTGGCTGAAAACCGGGTCTTCATATTCCGCTGTGCTCTTGTTGTCCGGATCATGGTCGATCACTCCTCTTGCCCATACCCGGATCGCATCGAGCGTGCCCGTGCCCTGGCACGCGCATTTATCAATGATATCGTGTATTTATTTGCGTGTCGGGCCGGCGGGGGCCTCGAGGTGGATGTGCCAAAATGGAACGATTGAGTTGAATGCGAAATGATGTCGGCTGGTTATCGGCCAGGGGTCATTACGGAATGGTCGGTTCCGGGAGTGAGATTTTCGTTCGAGAAGGAAAAGACCCCCCCCACTTTCCCCCTTTTTCAAAGGGTGACGAAGGGGGATTTGAATGCCTCAGAGGACGAGAGGCAAGTGATGACGTTAAGCGAATAAGAAAAGGAAATTCTATATGAAGGGCTGCCCGGGCCTACTTCCCCCTGACGGTTCGGAGCCAATGCAGCATCCGCTCGAGCAGGGTCTCGATTTCACCCGTGTGATGCAGGCATATTTCGAGCAACTCATCCGGGGATATTTCGTTATAGAAGTGCACCATGCGATTCCGGTAGCCGGCTATTTTCCGCATGAGGTCGGCGTCATCCTTGCCGATGACGTTCTTCTCGAAAAGATTGCGGGCAATCTCCTTGTATTCCGCCGTAGGGCAGCCGAACCCCTTGGCCAGAATGTGACGACCCACATCGAAGAGGGCTTCCAGGGACCGGCGAAGATAGGATTCCGCCGCCGCGACATTGTGCTTGTTCCCGAGAAATGCCTGCCGGTCCGACAGGGGGAGTTCCTTCAGGGCGGCAATGGCCTCGCGGATCCATCGGGTCCGTTGGGCAACGACGTTCTCATCCACAGTGCCTGGCGACATGTCACGCTCCGACGGTCACACGGATCATCTCTTTTTGATGGGGTTCGAGGTCGGCTGCCATGCGCATGATGTAGAGCTGGTACTCCGCCTCGTAGGTTTCGTCCCGTGCGTACAGGAGTTCGCCGGTTACGATCCGGAAAGCCAGGGAGACGGGTGCCTCGGGGATGACAACGATATCCGCCCGGGGCACATCGAAGAGATCTTCGAACAGGATGCCCAGCCCGACTTTCTCTTCCAAGGTGAGAGGACGCGCCGGCTTGACGCCGATGTCGAGATCGGATGGCCCCGGCGACATGCGCGGAATCCTGCCGTCTACGAAATCGCGGGCCTCGGCGGCACGGCTTCCGAAGGCATAGACGATCTGAAGATCGTGAGCCGCGGCTGCCTCGCGAATCGCACCTCTTATTTCATCAACACTTTTCATAACTTGCACAATACCGCAACAAAGGGGGGTTTTCAAGGCCCAGATGACGGAAAATCGCCCTCTGTCCCCCTTTTCCAAGAGGGGAGGTTGCGAGGGGAGAGGGCGCACGGTACGGGTAAATGGGGGACTTCATAGACCGCCCGGGCGCGCTGTTTTACTTGCCCTCCTTGCCCGCGTTCAGGGCGCTTGCGGGCGCGCCGGTCGCGTTGTAGCGCTTGTAGCAGCCCTTGGCGCACTCGCTGCCGCCGTCGGGGAAGTGGCGCAGCCGAAGCCCTGGTTGATGCAGGGCCCGTTGGAGGCTTTCGCGCAGCTGGGCGATGCGTCGGATGGCTTGGGGTTGTAGCCGACGGCAACGCTGGAGGTGGCCGAACTGTTGCACCGGCACAGGCAGTCGAGCACGCCCTGGCGCTCCTTCTCCGTGAGAGCCTCCCAGGCCTTCGGCGGGGGCGGCGGGGGGTCCTTCTTCTCCGGAGGCTTCTGTCCGGTCTGCGTCTGGGTGCTCGCAGGCTTCTTCTCGGGCGGCTTGGCGGGCGTCTTCGTCTCCTCCTTCTCGACGACCACGGTGTGCCGCGCGTCGGCAAGCTTCACGTACTTGCCCCCCTGCTTCGCGAAAAGCTCGGCCAGGTAGGTGTAGGTGCCCGCACTCGCCTCGGCGGTGGAGAGGGAGGGCGCGCCGCCCACGCGGCGGCCCGACTTCGCCCAGCCCACGGCGAGCTGGCCCGAGGGGACGGTGGCGCCGACGATCTCGGCGGTGAGGCTGAATCGCTGGCTCACCTTCACCCGCGCGGGGCCGCTGACGCGGAGGCTTCCGCGGGGCACGTCCTCGACGATGCTGAAGGTGTCCGAGACGGTGTCCTCGAAGGTCTTGCGGTAGCCGCCCAGCAGCGAGTGCTCCTCCACGTCGGCCGCGGCGACGGTGGCCGTGAGGCTCAGCTCGTGCCGCAGGGCCGCGCTGTGGCTGCCGAGGGCCCGGTAGGTGTACGTCTTCGACATGGGCGAGTACTCGGCCCCGAGCCACTTGCCGTCGAGGGCCATCTGGTACTTCTCCGAGGCAAACAGCACGTCGCCCCCCTTGCCCTCGAGGGCCTTGAGGGAGGCCTTCATCTTCGCGAAGACGTCGTTCATCCTGTCGCGGTTCTGCGCCGTCGAGGCGGAGATCGTGACGACGGCGGCCTTCTTCCCGCCCCCCTGGTCGCGCAGGGGCACCTCGTCGGAGGGGCTGAAGGTGAGGACGGGGCGGTTGCCGGCCAGCAGGCGCATGTACTCGCGGTAGTTCTTGTTGAACTCCCCGATCCAGGCGAGGCGCTGCTCGCGCCAGCGGGAGACGAGGTCGTTGGCGCACTTGTTGTAGACGGCCTTGGCCACGTTGGGGTCCGAGACGAGCTGGCCGCCCTGCTCGCGGTAGGAGGCGTTGGTGGACTGGTACCAGATGAAGCTCATCAGCTTGTTGCGCCCCTCGGGCGTGTCGGGGAAGCGCAGGGCCATCTGCTCGACCGTCATCCCCTTGTGCTCGCTCTCGCGGCCCTTGACCATGGAGATGCCTTCGACGAGGCTCGTGCACTCCTGGAAGCTCGTAACGGTGTTGTAGGCCCCGGCCCGCGCGGCCTCGAGGGTGCAGACGGCCATGTCCATGGCGAGCCCCGGGACGAGCCCGGCGATGTAGCCCAGCTCGGGAAGGGCCGCCAGCGCCCCGGAGCGCAGGTCCTCGGCGGCCATGCCGGCCACGTAGTTCGTGCGGGCGTAGTAGCCGAAGAGCTGCAGGCCGCGCAGCAGCTTGTCCGTGGGCACCTTGTTGGCGTACTTCCAGAAGGTCCCCCGCATCTGCGCCCACTTGCCCAGGTTCTCGTTGAGGATGCCCTTGAGCAGTTCGCGGTTGCCCGGGTTGGCCTCGCGGGAGAGCTTCTCCAGGAGCCCCAGCTCGCGCTGGGCCCGCCCGACGGCCTCGCGGATCGCGGCGGGGTCCTTCACGGCGCCCCGGGCGATGTCGTCGAGGTAGTCGGCGCGCAGGCCCACCCGCTCGATGCTGCGGGCCTTGTTGAGCGACTGCCGCAGCCGCTCGACGTGCTTGGAGGCCTTGGCGGCCCCCTCGGTGTCGAGCTTCTCCAGGGCCTTCTGGGCCCACTGGTTGCCCTTGTTCACTTCGCCCGCCGTGTTGAAGACGCCCAGGCCCTCCTCGAGGTGCACGAGGTCCGTGGCGCCCGCGACGACGCGGCCCGACTTCTGGTCGACGAAGAAGTGCCGCCCCGCCTTCGACTCGTAGTGCTGGGCGTAGCCCTTCGCGCCCTTGCCCCAGAGGCCTTCGACGGGCTCGCTGCCGAGGCTCGGGGCCGCCTTGAGGTTCTTGAACTTCGCGGCGGCATCGTCGGCGTTCTCCACGCCGGCCATGACCTGGTTGGGCGGGTAGACGTTGGTGCTGTTGACGAGCTTGTCGATCTCGGCCGGGCTCAGGCCCTTTGCCCTGCCCGCGGCCTGGATGTTGCCCTTCAGGGAGCCCTGGAAGTCCTTCCACTTCTGGACCATCTTCGCCTCGTCGGTCTCGCCGGTGAGGATGACGCGCATGTCGTGGTCCGACGTGCCGCCCGTGAGCGGCCCCTTGTACTTCTGCTGGCTGATCCAGGAGCCCACGCCTGCGGCCTCGGTGCCCGTCTGCTTGACGGTCTGCTTGACGGCGTCGTTCATGACGTCGAGGGCGACCTTGTCCTTAGCGGCCGGGGCCGCGAGGGCGCCGGGGGAAGGGCTGAGCAGCAGCAGAAGGGCGATGGCGGAAAGGACGGCGGCGGCGTGCAATGCGGGGCGGTTTCTCATGGGTTGACAGGCTCCCGGGGGTGATGGTGCGGGGCAGCCGGCGAGGGGTGCCCCGAGAGCCGGAAGGATGCAAGAACCATGCGGGAAAGGGAGGGAAGCGGCAAGGGGCCGGGGCCCCCGCGGGCGGCGCATGAAAAGACCGCCCCGCGAGGGTGTTCGCCGACAGGCGGGCGGGCGTCTACCGGGCGCGGGCCTCCGCCAGGAGCGCCTCGATCTGCCGGTCCTTCTCGAGCCAGAGCTGCTGCACCCACCGGTGCATGGCGTCGCGGAAGGCCGCATCGCCCTCGTAGTCGCCCTGCATGAGCTCCTGCGGGACCTCGAGGGTCCTCATGCGCACGGTGATCCGCTTGACCTTGCCGCAGAGGAATTCCCAGAAGGTGGGGATCCCGTCGGGGTAGACGATCGTGATGTCCAGCAGGGAATGGAATTTACCGCCCAGGGCGTTCAGGGCCAGCGCGAGCCCCCCGGCCTTGGGCCGCAGGAGGTACCGGTACTCGCTCTTCTGCCGGGCGTGCTTTGCCGGGGTGAAGCGCGTTCCCTCGAGAAAGTTCATGACGCTCGTGGAAATGGTGGCGAATTTCTCGCAGGCCCGGCGCGTGGCCTCGTAGTCCTTGCCCCGCTGCTCGGGGTGCTTCTCCAGGTACTCGGCGCTGTGGCGGTAGAGGAACGGGTAGTCGAGCGCCCACCAGGCAAGCCCCATGAAGGGCACCTTGATGAGCTCGCGCTTGATGAAGAACTTCAGCAGGGGGATGCGGCGGTTCAGCAGGTGCTGCATCACGAAGATGTCCACCCAGGTCTGGTGGTTGCTGACCACCAGGTACCAGCCCCGATAGTTCAGGCCTTCGAGCCCCTGCACGTCCCACTCGGTCCTCTGGGTGAGGCTCATCCAGGCGCTGTTGCAGGCGATCCAGATCTCCCCGATCCGGTGGAGAATGCGGTTCAGCGCCCGGCGCAGCGACGGGACGGGCAGCAGGAACTTCGGGATGGCGAAGACGAGCAGCAGCGACACCCACACCACCACGTTGACGGCCAGGAGCAATGACGCGATGACTCCCACGAGAAAGGACGGCAGAAAATTCAGCATGATCTCCCACCCACGTTCGTCTCATGTCAGGGCCGGGCGCGTGCGCCGGGCCCGTTCGGTTCGAGTCTCCGGCGCACCGTCAGGGGACGATCAGCGTCGCCCCCCGGGTGGCCCGCGATTCGGCGGCGCGATGGGCCTCGGCGATGTCGTCCAGCTTGAACCGGGCTCCGATCCGCGCCTTCACGAGTCCCGCCGAGACGGCCTCGAAGAGCTCGGCGGCGTTGGCGCGGAACACGGCCGGGTCGGCGTTGTGCGGGAACACGGAGGGCCGGGTCAGAAAGAGGCAGCCCTTCTTGTTGAGCAGCTCGGGCTCGATCGCCGGGGCGGGCCCGGAAGCCGCGCCGAAGACGACCACCATCCCGAAGGGGGCCGCGCAGTCGAGCGACTTGAGGAAGGTGGCCTTGCCGACGGAGTCGTAGACCACGTCGGCCTTCCTGCCCCCCGCGGCCTTCAGGAAAAGCTCCGGCCAGTTCTCCCTGGAATAGTCGACGGCGGCGTGGCAGCCCGCCTCGCGGGCGTCGGCGCACTTCTCGTCGGAGCCGGCCGTCCCGATCACCGTGGCGCCAAGCCCCCTGGCCCAGCGGCACAGGATCTGCCCCACGCCCCCCGCGGCCGCGTGGACGAGGACGATCTGGCCGGGCCTGACGGGGTGGGTCTTCTTGAGCAGGTACTGGGCCGTGAGGCCCTTGAACAGGATCGCCGCGGCCTCCTCGTCGGACACCCCGGCCGGGATGGGGACCAGCCGCTCGGCGGGCACGTTGCGCCGGTCGGCGTAAGCGCC
>JALOPC010000171.1 GCA_025454095.1 Syntrophales bacterium
TGGAAGACGATTCCGACGGCGATCGGTTACTTCGCCATGGCGATCGGCCACAGCGAGAAGACCGGCGAGACGATTCTCTGGTCCTCGAGCGACGCGCAGGACCCGGGATACGGCCTGCTGAGCTACCTCTCGCCTGCCGACGTGAACCGGTTCATCCGCGAGAAGGTGGTCATGGGGCCCTCCGTCACGAGCTGTTCGATCCCCCGGGGGATCTTCAAGGATGCCGGCGGCGCCGCGCTGCAGTTCATCGGCTACGGCGAAGAGCTCAACATCGCGTACCCGCCGAAGCCCAAGGACCCGAAGATCCCGCACGAGTACGTCTGGGCGGTGAAGCTGCGGAACAAGTCGACCGGGATGCTGCCGCTCGGTCAGGAGGGGATGAAGGAGGAGCGCACGACGAAGGAAAAACAACCCGCTGAGGAGAAGCCCGACAGCACCACGGACAAGATGAAGAAGACGCTGGATGTGATCAAGGGGCTGTTCTGATCCCCTATCGCCACCCCTCGGCAGGCTTGGCTGCGACGACGGGAAGGCGGGACGGGCAGGGCGACTGCAGGGAGCCGATGAAGGCGTCGACCACCTTCGGGTCGAACTGCGTGCCGCCGAAGCGGCGCAGCTCCGTCACCGCCTCGTCGGGACTCATGCTGGCGCGGTAGGGGCGGTTGGTCGTCATGGCGTCGTAGGCGTCGGCCACGGAGATCATCCGCGACAGCAGCGGGATCTCGTTGCCGGCCAGCCCGTCGGGGTAGCCCGAACCGTCCCAGTTTTCATGGTGGTGGCGGATGATCTTGCGCTCTTTTTCGAAGAGGGCGATCGGGGTCAGGATGTCGTCGCCGATCGTGCAGTGGGTCTTGATGATGGCGTACTCCTCCCCCGTGAGCTCGTCGGGCTTGAGGAGGATGTGGTCCGGGATCGCGATCTTGCCGATGTCGTGGAGCATGGCGGCGATCTTGAGGCACTCGATCTCGTCGGGCGAGCACTCCATGATCTCCGCGGTCCGGACAACGAACTCCGTGACGCTCACGGAGTGGCGCTCGGTGTACTGGTCCCGGGCCTGGATGGAGGTCACCAGCGCCCTGAAGGTCTCGGCGATGTTCGTGTAGAGGGTCTCGTAAAGGACTTTGTTCTCGAGGTTCAGCGAGGCCCGGCGGGCGAGGCTGAGGATCACGTGCAGGTCCTGCTCCGTGAAACAGCTGCCGTTGCGGCTCTTCCAGAGGGCCAGGATGCCGAAGACGTTGCTGCGGATCGTGAGCGGGGCGCAGAGGATCGAGGCCGCGCCGTCGGGGTCGGAGACGTTGAACAGCACGCCGTCCTTCTTCTCGACGACCTCCCGCAGAAGCTTCCTGGGCCAGGGAACGGTGTGGCGCGGAGGGACGCGGTCGACGCTGCCCGTGAACTTGGGCAGGAACTCGCCGGTCTCCCGGTCGTAGAGCAGGATCGCGCAGTGCTCGCCGTTGGAGACCTTGAGGGCCAGATCGGCGATGACGCGGAAGATGTTGTCGTTGCTCACCCCGAGCCGTTCGATGAAGTCGTAGATGAACCCCTTGGCCGAGATCTGGCGTACCTTGTCCCGCAGCTTTTCCTGTTCCACCTTGTTCAGGAGCCCGTCGACGGAAAGCAGCGACTTCTCCCGCAGGTAGATGTTCACCTTGTAGAGCAGTTCGTCGATCCGGAAGGGTTTCGTGATGAAATCGACAGCCCCCGTCTTCATGGCCGACACGGACAGCCCGATGGAGGGGAAGGCGGTGATGAGGATGACGGAGATCGCGGGGTTGATTTCCCGGATCCGGCTCAGAAGGTCCATCCCGTTCATGCCGGGCATGTGGATGTCGCTGATGACCAGGTCGTAGAGGTTGGAACCCAGGGCTTCGAGGGCTTCCTTCCCGTCGGCCGCCTCGGTGGCGATGTACTCCCCGCCCTGCCGCAGGGCTTCGACGATGAGGCTGCGCACGGCGGGATCGTCGTCGACGACGAGAATGGTTCTCTTGTCGGATGAACTCACGGGCATGATCCTGAATTCTGTTCCGGCCGCTTCCGAACCGTTCATTCCGGCGATCCCATCCTTCGCGTCGAACCCGTTGCGGCCGCCGGGGGCAATCGTGGGCGGGCGGCCTTGTTTAGAGGCGAAGGCCGGTCACATGCGGTCTCGAATGAAGCGTACCGGGATCATGTGATGGGGGCTGTCGGCCCCCTTTGGATCGGTCCCCCGCTCAGCGAATCGCGTCGGGTTCTATTTGGATTTATTGCCTTTCAGGAGGACATCCATCAGGCTGTAGGAGATCTTGTCGTAGACCTCCGGTTTCTGCTGATCGGCGCTGAGCGAGACCACGTCGGCGTACCTCGGGCCGGCCTTCTGGCCGTCCGCAGGCGCGGAGGGCGCCGAGGCGGCTTTGTTCTGCCGGCTGTATGCCTTGAGGATATTGTCGATCTGGTACGTGGATATGGTCATCGTCCAACCCATTGTTTTGTCATAATGGAGATCGGTCTGGCCGTCTAAAACTTTAGGGGATTGTGCCGCAGGAGCGGCGCCCGACCCCGCCCGCCCGCGGCCTGTTTGATATTTCTGGTTGACTAATGTCAGAATTTTGTTAACATCCCGTGTTGCTTAACGAACAACCGATACATCCGATCCCTCCCGCAGGAGCTTCCCTGCCGAGAACGAGTGGCCGGTCAGGCCCGTTGGAGGGATTCGTGAAAGGCCTCTTCATCACCCATTACCCGACAACATCCCATCCTTGAGGAGCGGTAGAAAAACCGGTCATGGCAGACAGCAAAATCAAGAAGGAAATGAAGAATATCCGGATCCTCATCGCCGAGGACAACGAGTTGAGCCGGGATAACCTTGCGGAACTGTTGAGAAGCTACGGGTACGAGGTCAAGGGGGTCGGCGACGGCCGCCAGGCCATGGACGTCTTCATCGACGACAAATACGACCTGGTCATCACGGATCTCAAGATGCCCCACGTCGACGGTCTTCACCTGCTGAAGTTCGTCAAGGAGGTCAACCCCGAAAGCATCGTCATCATGATCACCGGCTACGGGACGGTCAACTCGGCCGTCGAGGCCATGAAACTCGGCGCCTTCGACTACATCACCAAGCCCCTCAAGGACGACATCGTCAAACTCACCATCGACCGGGCCCTGTCCTTCGCCAAGCTCAAGGAAGAGAACATCACGCTGAAGGATCACCTGAAGAAGAAGTACGACTTCGGCAAGATCATCGGCTTCAGCGACAACATGCGGAAGGTCTTCGACAACATCGAAAAGGTGGCCTCCTCGGACAGCACCGTCGTCATCTACGGCGAGAGCGGAACGGGGAAGGAGCTCGTGGCCCGGGCCATCCACTTCAACAGCGACCGCCGCAGCTTCCCGCTCGTCCCGGTCAACTGCGGGGCCATCCCCGAGGAGCTGCTCGAGAGCGAGCTGTTCGGACACGAGAAGGGGGCCTTCACGGGCGCCATCAAGAGCCGCGTGGGCCGTTTCGAGCTGGCCCAGAGCGGCACGATCTTCCTCGACGAGATCGGCGACATGAGCCCCGCGCTCCAGGTGAAAGTCCTGCGGGTGATCCAGGAAAAGCAGTTCGAGCGCATCGGCGGCGTCAAGACGATCAACGCCGACGTGCGCATCATCTGCGCGACGAACCAGGACCTCGAGAAAGCCGTCCAGGAGAAGCGGTTCCGAGAGGACCTGTTCTACCGCATCAACGTCATCCCGATCACCCTGCCGCCCCTGCGGGACCGGAAGATGGACGTCCCCGTCCTGGTGAACCACTTCCTTCAGAAGTTCAACAAGCTCAAAAAGAGAAACGTCAAGGGGCTCACCCCCGAGGCCTCGAACTACATGATGCGCTACTCCTGGCCGGGCAACGTCCGGGAGCTGGAGAACCTCATCGAGATGCTCGTCGTCATGCGGGAAGACGGGATGATCAAGGTCGACGACCTGCCGCCCAAGATCCTGAGCGTCGGCAAGGGCAAGAGCGAGGTGCTGAGCGTCGTCGACATTCCCGAGGACGGGATCGAGTACAACGGGGTGGTCGACCAGTTCGAGAAGGACCTGCTGCTCAAGGCCCTGGAAAAAACGGGCGGGGTGAAAAACCGCGCCGCCAAGTTGCTCAACCTGAACAGGACGACCTTTGTCGAAAAATTGAAAAGGTTCAACATCAGCTGATCGGCGCAACGCGCCGGGTCTATCCCGTCTGTTCAGTCTATTCCGTCTGTTCAGTCTATTCCGTCTGTTCCGTCAAATCCCCCTCTGTCCCCCTTTTGACACCGGGGGCGCATCCCGTCAGGGTGCGCAACCATGTCTGGTTCTTTCCTTGCCGGGCCGCCCCGCGAAGCGGAACAAGGCGGCAAAGGGGGATGAAAGGGGGATTTTTTTATGAGCTCTCCGGAGGCTGTCTGTCAATATTTTGACAAGCCGCTCAAGTTTTCAGGCAGGGCTTCGACAGGGCATGATGCATCGGGGAGCGGGCCCGGCTGTTCGAACGCCCGAG